>NZ_JBEZNQ010000029.1:0-95696 GCF_040653315.1 Streptomyces sp. NPDC047981
AGCCCCCAGGCCCCCGTACGG
This sequence comes from Streptomyces sp. NPDC047981, assembly GCF_040653315.1. Taxonomy (NCBI): domain Bacteria; kingdom Bacillati; phylum Actinomycetota; class Actinomycetes; order Kitasatosporales; family Streptomycetaceae; genus Streptomyces; species Streptomyces sp. NPDC047981. Next base: position 22 of record NZ_JBEZNQ010000029.1, read on the forward strand.
CCTGCGGCCGTGTCCTCAAGCGCCGGACGGGCTGGATGTCGCCCGGAGGGCGAACATCCAGCCCCGCCGGCGCTTGAGGCGCGGGGTCTGGGGCGGAGCCCCAGTTCGGGAAGGGGCGGGGTGGGGAGAAGCGCCCCGCAGGGTCATCTCGCTCGGTTCAGCGTCTGGAGGGCCGCGCGGAGGAGTTGCGGGACCGGGGCCGTGCCGCCCGCGGCGATCGCCGCCTCCGCCTGCGGGGTCACCGCAGCGACCGCGTCCTCCGCCTCGCGCGAGGCGTAGCCGAGGCCGATCAGCGCGGCGGAGAGCTGTTCCGTCCAGGGCGCGGGGCCGGTGGCCACCACGCGCTGGGCGCCGAGGAGGCCGCTGGTGCCCAGCGGGGCGCCCAGCTTGTCCTTCAGCTCCAGGAGCAGTTTCTGCGCGCCCTTCTTCCCGATGCCCGGGACGGCCGTCAGCGCCTTCTCGTCGCCGGTGGAGACGGCGAGCCGCAGCGCGTCGGGGCTGTGCACGCCGAGCATGGCCTGGGCGAGGCGCGGGCCGACGCCGCTCGCGGTCTGGAGCAGTTCGAAGACCTGGCGCTCGTCGTCGTCGGCGAAGCCGTAGAGCGTCAGGGAGTCCTCACGGACCACCAGGGAGGTGGCGAGCCGGGCCTCCTGACCGATCCTCAGCCCCGCGATGGTGTTCGGCGTGCACTGGACGGCCATGCCCACGCCGCCGACCTCGACGACCGCGGTGGTGGGGGCGAGCGCGGCGACCGGGCCGCTGACGAAGGCGATCATGCGGAACGGCCTTTCGATGCGTGGGTTGCGTGGTGCGCGGCGACAGCCTGCTGCAGCCGGTTCTGGGCCGGGGCCCGCCAGATGTGGCAGATGGCGAGGGCGAGGGCGTCCGCCGCGTCGGCCGGCTTGGGCGGGGCGGAGAGCCTCAGCAGCCGGGTCACCATGGCGCCGACCTGGGCCTTGTCGGCACGTCCGCTGCCGGTGACGGCGGCCTTGACCTCGCTGGGGGTGTGCAGGGCGACGGGGATGCCGCGCCGGGAGGCACAGAGCATGGCGACGGCGCTGGCCTGGGCGGTGCCCATCACCGTACGGACGTTGTGCTGGCTGAACACCCGCTCCACGGCGACCAGTTCGGGCGAGAAGCGGTCGATCCACTCCTCGATGCCACGCTCGATGGCGACGAGCCGGACGCCGGTCTCGGCCTCCGGCGGGGTCTTCACGACCCCGACGCCGAGCATGGTCAGCGGCCGGCCGGCCACCCCCTCCACGACGCCGACACCGCACCGGGTCAGCCCCGGGTCCACCCCGAGCACGCGCACCTGAGCCCCTCCCTGGACCGTCCGTGGATCCGTATTCGCCCACCTGTTTGTGCAGGCTATCCGCTGCCACCGACAACGCCGCACAAACGGCGGCGGGCCGACGGGGGTGTGTCCCCGTCGGCCCGCCGTCAGAGCGGTCGCCCTCAGGCGTCGACCTTCTCCATGACCTCGTCGCTGATGTCGAAGTTGGCGAAGACGTTCTGCACGTCGTCGCTGTCCTCCAGCGCGTCGATCAGCTTGAAGATCTTGCGCGCACCCTCCTCGTCCAGCTCGACCTGCATGGTCGGGACGAAGCTGGAGTCCGCCGAGTCGTAGTCGATACCGGCCTCCTGGAGGGCGGTACGGACGGCGACCATGTCGGTGGCCTCGCTGATGACCTCCCAGGTCTCGCCGTTGTCGTTGACCTCTTCGGCACCGGCGTCCAGGACCGCGCCGAGGACGTCGTCCTCGGTGAGCTCGGCCTTGGGCAGGAGGATGACGCCCTTGCGGTTGAACAGGTACGAGACCGAGCCCGGGTCAGCCATCGAGCCGCCGTTGCGGGTCATGGCGACGCGGACGTCGGAGGCGGCGCGGTTGCGGTTGTCGGTGAGGCACTCGATGAGCACCGCGACACCGTTCGGGCCGTAGCCCTCGTACATGATCGTCTCGTAGTCGACGCCGCCGGCCTCGAGGCCGCCGCCGCGCTTGATCGCCGAGTCGATGTTCTTGTTCGGGACCGAGCTCTTCTTCGCCTTCTGCACGGCGTCGAAGAGGGTCGGGTTGCCGTCCAGGTCGGCACCGCCGGTACGGGCGGCGACCTCGATGTTCTTGATCAGCTTCGCGAAGAGCTTGCCGCGCTTGGCGTCGATCACGGCCTTCTTGTGCTTCGTCGTAGCCCATTTAGAGTGGCCGGACATCTGCCTGTCTCCTTCGCGTAACCAATTTCTGAACGAACCCCAGAGATCCTACCGGGACCTCGTCACCGGGCCGCGCGCACCATGTCGACGAACAGGGCGTGGATCCGGTGGTCGCCGGTGAGTTCCGGGTGGAACGAGGTCGCCAGGGCCCGGCCCTGTCGTACGGCGACGATGTGGCCGTCGTACTCGGCGAGCACCTCGACCTCGGCGCCGACGGACTCGACCCACGGGGCGCGGATGAAGACACCCTCGACGGGGCCGTCCTCGATGCCGGTGACGGTGACGCCCGCCTCGAAGGACTCGTTCTGGCGTCCGAACGCGTTGCGGCGGACGATCATGTCGATGCCGCCGAAGGTCTCCTGGCCCGAGCGCGGGTCGAGGATCTTGTTCGCGAGCATGATCAGGCCGGCGCAGGTGCCGTAGACCGGCAGGCCGGCCGCGATCCGCTCGCGCAGGGGCTCCATCAGACCGAAGAGGTCGGCCAGCTTGGAGATGGTGGTGGACTCACCACCGGGGATGACGAGGCCGTCGACCTCGGCCAGCTCCTCGGGGCGCCGGACCGGCCTGGCCACGGCGTCAGCCGCGGCCAGGGCGATCAGGTGCTCCCGTACGTCGCCCTGGAGTGCCAGGACACCGATGACGGGTGTGGTCATGAGTGATTACCAGCCGCGGTTGGCGTAGCGCTCGGACTCGGGGAGGGTGTCGCAGTTGATGCCGACCATGGCCTCGCCCAGGTTGCGGGAGGCGTCCGCGATGATCTTCGGGTCGTCGTAGAAGGTGGTGGCCTTCACGATGGCGGCGGCGCGCTTGGCCGGGTCGCCCGACTTGAAGATGCCGGAGCCGACGAAGACGCCCTCGGCGCCGAGCTGGCGCATCAGCGCGGCGTCGGCGGGGGTGGCGACACCACCGGCGGAGAACAGCACGACCGGCAGCTTGCCGAGCTCGGCGACCTCCTTGACCAGCTCGTACGGGGCGCGCAGCTCCTTGGCGGCGGCGAACAGCTCGTTGTTGTCGAAGCCGCGCAGCTTGGCGATCTCGTTCTTGATCTGGCGCAGGTGGCGGACGGCCTCGACGACGTTGCCGGTGCCGGCCTCGCCCTTGGAGCGGATCATGGCCGCGCCCTCGGCGATGCGGCGCAGGGCCTCACCCAGGTTGGTGGCGCCACAGACGAAGGGGGTGGTGAAGGCCCACTTGTCGGAGTGGTTGATCTCGTCGGCCGGGGTGAGGACCTCGGACTCGTCGATGTAGTCGACGCCGAGGGACTGCAGGACCTGGGCCTCGACGAAGTGACCGATGCGGGACTTGGCCATGACCGGGATGGAGACCGCGCCGATGATCTCCTCGATCATGTTCGGGTCGGACATCCGGGCGACGCCGCCGTCCTTGCGGATGTCGGCGGGGACCCGCTCCAGGGCCATGACGGCCACGGCGCCGGCGTCCTCGGCGATCTTCGCCTGCTCGGCGTTGACCACGTCCATGATCACGCCGCCCTTGAGCTGCTCGGCCATGCCGCGCTTGACGCGCGAGGTGCCGATCGCCGAGGAGTCTGCGGACTGGGAGCCGTTGGGAAGCGTGGTGGACACGGGGGACCTCACTCGTGAAAGCGGTGTTGAGACAAGAGTGAGGAAACATTCCTCCACCAGTCCACATCAAGGGCCAATGTGGAGCCGGTGGATCGTTTTCGTTGTTTTCGCAGGTGACGGCGGTCAGGTCGGGCGATCGGCAAGGGCGACGGGCGGTTCGTCGTCCATTTCGAAGGCCAGCGGGAACGGGGCGTGGCCCGCGAGCCGGAACCAGCGCACCTTGCGGTGGCGACGCAGCGCCCGCGCGGCGCGCACGGCGTCGTTGTGGAACCTGCGGGCCATCGGTACGCGGCGGACGGCCGCCGCGAGTTCGCCCGCCGCCTCCTCGCCGCCCGGGGCCTCACGTACCGCCTCGACCTGCTCGGGCTCGCCGAACACGGCGCGCAGCGCCTGGCTCAGCTCGCTCTCGGCGACCTCACGGTGATCCTCCTCGGCCTGCCGGGCGGCGTGGGCGGCCTCGTAGAGCACGATCGAGGCGGCCGGGTCGAGCACTCCGGACGTGGCCAGCTCCTGGGCGACCGAGGCGCGGCGCAGCAGCTGGGCGTCGAGGGCGGCACGGGCCGCGTCGATCCGGGCGTGCAGTCGGTCGAGCCGGCCGGCGGTCCAGCTGAGGTACAGGCCGATCGCGATCAGCGCGACGACGGTCCAGATCAGGGTTTGGGTCACGGGCGCACAGGCTACCGGGGCGTGCGGTGACGACCGGAACGGGCACCAGGCGGGGCATCTGTTCCGTCAGCCGGAACCCGGGGGCCGCGCGCTGCGGGGCGCGGCCCCGGCCGCCCAGCGGCGGGCGGGGCCGCGGCCGTTCCGCCCGCCGCTACTTCGGCGACACGCCCTGGTCCCGCGACGCCAGCCCCAGCCGCGCCCGCAGGCCCACGCGTTCGTCCGTCGCGACCGAGGCCGCGCCGTCCGTCACCGTCTCGTAGACCGCGAGGATGTCCGCGCCCACCGTCGACCAGTCGAAGCGCCGTACGTGCGCGCTGCCGCGCTTGCGCAGCTCCTTGCGCCGGGCCTCGTCCCCGAGCAGCTTGATCGCCGCGTCCGCGAGCGCGTCCGCGTCCTCGTTGGCGAAGAGTTCGCCCGCCGCGCCCTGGTCCAGGACCTGGGCGAAGGCGTCCAGGTCCGAGGCGAGGACCGGCGCGCCCGCCGACAGCGCCTCGACCAGGATGATCCCGAAGCTCTCACCGCCGGTGTTCGGCGCCACGTACACATCGACGCTGCGCAGCAGCCGCGCCTTGTCCTCGTCGCTGACCATCCCGAGGAACTGGACCCGCTCCCGCAGCTCCTTCGGCAGCGTGGCCACCGCCTCCTCCTCGTCGCCGCGCCCGGCGACCAGGAGCCGCGCCCCCGGCCGTTCCGCGAAGATCCTCGGCAGCGCCCTCATCAGGACCGGGAGGCCCTTGCGCGGCTCGTCGATCCGGCCGATGAAGCCCAGGGTCTCGCCCTGCCACTCCGCCTTCGGCTCGGCCCCCGCGAAGAAGTCGACGTCGACGCCGTTGGGGATGACGACCGCGTCGCCGCCCAGGTGCTCGACCAGCGTCCGGCGCGCGTACTCGCTCACCGCGATCCGCGCGCTGATCTTCTCCAGCGCGGGCTGCAGGATCGGGTACGCGGCGATCATCGCCCGCGAGCGCGGGTTCGAGGTGTGGAAGGTGGCGACGATCGGCCCCTGCGCCGCCCAGCAGCTCAGCAGGCCGAGCGAGGGCGAGGCGGGCTCGTGGATGTGGATGACGTCGAAGGTGCCGTCGTGCAGCCAGCGCCGGACCCGCGCCGCCGAGAGGAAGCCGAAGTTCAGCCGCGCCACGGATCCGTTGTACGGCACGGGCACGGCGCGCCCCGCCGAGACGACGTACGGCGGCAGCGGCGTCTCGTCGTCGGCGGGGGCCAGGACGGACACCTCGTGCCCGAGCCGGATCAGGTGCTCGGCGAGGTCCCTGATGTGGAACTGGACGCCGCCCGGCACGTCCCAGGAGTAGGGGCAGACGATGCCGATCTTCACGGCTGTCGCTCCTCGCCGAGCGGTGCCCGCCCTTCGCGGAGAGGTGCGCGCTCGTCGCCGAGCGGGCGCTCCTCGTCCCGCGGTGCCCGCCCCTCGTCGAGCGGCACGCGCTCCTCCAGGTCCTTCAGCCACAGCCGCTGCAGCATGTGCCAGTCCTCCGGGTGGTCCGCGATTCCGGTGGCGAAGGCATCGGCCAGCGCCTGTGTCATCACAGACGTCTTCTCGGCCCGCGTACCTGACTCGGGTACGTCGACGGGCGGGTGGATCCGCCCCTTCATGACCGGGGTCTCGTCGTACCAGAGCGTCACCGGCAGCAGCAGCGCGCCCGTCTGCTGGGCGAGCATCGCCGGGCCCGCGGGCATCCGCGCCGTCTCGCCGAAGAAGTCGACCTCGATGCCCGAGGCGGACAGGTCGCGGTCGGCGACCAGGCAGATCAGGCCGCCCGCCCGCAGCCGCCGCGCCAGCGTCCCGAAGGCGGAGCCTCCGGTGTGCGGCAGGACCTCCATGCCCAGCGACTCGCGGTAGGCGACGAACCGGTCGTACAGCGTCTCCGGCTTGAGCCGCTCGGCGACCGTGGTGAACGGCACGCCGAGCGAGCGTGTGACCCACACGCCGGCGAGGTCCCAGTTGGCCAGGTGCGGCAGCGCGAGGATCACGCCCCGGCCGGAGGCCAGGCCGTCCTTGAGGTAGTGCACGTCCTTGATGTCGAAGCCGTTGTCGACGCGCTCCTTGGCCCAGGTCGGCAGCCGGAAGGACTCCATCCAGTACCGCATGTACGAGCGCATGCCGGCCTGCGACAGCTCGGCGAGCCGCGCGGGCGTGGCGTCGGGCACCACGCGCGCGAGGTTGGACTCCAGGCGCAGCACGCTCTTGCCGCGCCGCTTCCAGGCGGTGTCGGCGATCCGTCGGCCGAGCCCGGCCGCCACCGGCTCCGGCAGCTTCTTCACGGTCGCCCAGCCGAGCCCGTACAGGGAATCGGTCAGCCGGTCCTTCATCGCGCTCATGACGTCGCCTCGTTCCCCCGCGCCCCGGGCGCGTCCGCTGCGGCGGCCGCGTCGGCCTCCGCCGACTCCCGCCGTACCGTGACCACCCGCTGGCCGAGGGTCACCGCGCTGCCCACCGCCACGATCCACAGCGCGATCGGCAGCAGGACGTCGACGCCGGGCACGCCGAAGGCGTGGAGTCCGGCGAGGCCGGCGGCGACCAGTGAGATCACGAGCCGCTCGGCCCGCTCCACCAGGCCGTTCACGGCGACCGGCAGGCCGATCGATTCTCCGCGCGCCTTGGTGTACGAGACGACCTGACCGCTGGCCAGGCAGAAGATGGAGACCGCGCACAGCACGTTGTCATTGCCGGTACCCGCGTACCAGAGGGCGAAGCCTCCGAAGATGGCGCCGTCGGCGACCCGGTCGAGGGTCGAGTCGAGGAACGCGCCCCAACGGCTGGAGATCCCCGCCTGCCGGGCCATGTTGCCGTCGACCAGGTCGGAGAAGACGAAGAGGGTGATGACGATCGTGCCCCAGAAGAACTCTCCCCTGGGGAAGAAGACCAGGGCCCCCGCCATCACTCCGGCCGTGCCGATGAGCGTGACCGCGTCGGGGCTGACACCCCTGCGGAGCAGAAACGCGGCGAACGGTGTGAGGACACGCGTGAAAAAGGCACGCGCGTACTTGTTCAGCATGGCCTTCCCGAGGTTCGGTGGGCCGCGCGGCCCCTACGACCACCGGCCCGCCCATCGTAGCCAGCGCGGCTCCCGCCGGACCGCCGGGCACCCGCCCGTCGCGTCGCGTACGACGTATGGACGCACCATGGCGTCGGTGCAAAGCTCGAAGGACAACCGCGGGCACCTCCGGAGCTGCCCAGCGTCTCCCCCCGCGCCCGCGCCCCGCCTCACCGTGCGAGCGAGCGGTGCAAGCGATCGGGAGGACCACCATGGGCGACAAGGCGAACGCACACCCCGGGGCCGCCGGCAGGGCTCCGACGGCCGACCGGCCCTCGGACGTACGGAACGTGGTGCTGGTCGGCCACAGCGGATCGGGAAAGACGACCCTCGTCGAGGCCCTCGCGCTGACCGCGGGCGCGGTCAACCGGGCCGGACGGGTCGAGGACGGCGGAACGGTCTCCGACCACGACGAGATCGAGCACCGCCAGCAACGTTCCGTACAGCTGTCGCTCGTCCCTCTGGAATGGGGCGGGTGCAAGATCAATCTCCTCGACACACCGGGATACGCCGACTTCGTCGGGGAGCTGAGGGCCGGTCTGCGTGCGGCGGACGCGGCCCTCTTCGTCGTCTCGGCCGCGCAGGAGGCCGAGGCGATCGCGGGGGCGACCCGCATGGTGTGGGAGGAGTGCGCGGCCGTCGGCATGCCCCGCGCGATCGTCGTGACCCACCTGGAAACCGCCCGCACCGGCTTCGACGAGCTGACCGCAGTCTGCTCCGAGGTGCTCGGCGGGGACGACCCCGACGCCGTGCTCCCGCTCTATCTGCCGCTGTACGGAGCCGAGGCGCCGGACGGACACGCGCCCACCACCGGTCTCGTCGGACTCCTCTCGGAGCGGATCTTCGACTACTCCTCGGGCGTACGGCAGGAGAGCCCGCCCGACGACACCCAACGGCCGCTGATCGCCGAGGCCCGCAACCGGCTCATCGAGGGCATCATCGCCGAGAGTGAGGACGAGACCCTCATGGACCGCTATCTCGGCGGCGAGGACGTCGACATCAAGTCGCTGATCGACGACCTGGAGAAGGCGGTCGCCCGGGGCACCTTCCATCCGGTGCTCGCCGCGGCGCCCGCCGCGGACGGGGCGAAGCAGGGTCTCGGCACGGTCGAGCTGCTCGAACTGATCACCGGTGGCTTCCCGACCCCGCTGGAGCGCGAAGCCCCGGCCGTGACCACGCCGGACGGCGTGCCCCGGCCCGCGGTCACCTGCGACCCCGACGGGCCACTCGTCGCCGAGGTCGTCAAGACCGCCTCCGACCCGTACGTGGGCCGGATCTCGCTGGTCCGGGTCTTCTCCGGGACCCTGCGGCCGGACGAGACCGTCCATGTGTCGGGGCACGGTCTGGCCGACCGGGGCCACGAGGACCACGACGTCGACGAACGGGTCGGCGCGCTGACCTCGCCCTTCGGCAAGCAGCAGCGGCAGGTGGGGCGGTGCATCGCGGGCGATCTGGCGTGCGTGGCCAAGCTGGGCCGCGCGGAGACCGGTGACACGCTGTCCGCCAAGGACGATCCGCTCCTGATGGAGCCCTGGACGATGCCCGACCCGCTGCTGCCGCTCGCCATCGAGGCGCACAGCAAGGCCGACGAGGACCGGCTCTCACAGGGGCTCGCCCGGCTCGTCGCCGAGGACCCGACGATGCGTCTCGAACAGAACCAGGACACCCATCAGGTCGTTCTGTGGTGCCTGGGCGAGGCGCACATGGACGTGGCCCTCGAACGGCTGCGCAGCCGGTACGGGGTGCGGGTGGACGCCGTCCCGCACAAGGTGGCGCTCCGGGAGACCTTCGGCGGTCCTTCGGCGGGGCGGGGCAGGCACGTCAAACAGTCAGGCGGCCACGGCCAGTTCGCGATCTGCGAGATCGACGTCGAGCCGCTGCCGCCGGGCAGCGGGGTCGAGTTCGTCGACAAGGTGGTCGGAGGGGCGGTTCCGCGTCAGTTCATCCCGTCCGTCGAGAAGGGCGTCCGCGCGCAGGCCGCGCGCGGGGTCGCGGCCGGCCACCCGCTGGTCGACGTACGGATCACGCTGCGGGACGGCAAGGCCCACTCGGTCGACTCCTCCGACGCCGCCTTCCAGACCGCCGGCGCCCTGGCGCTGCGCGAGGCGGCGGCCGAGGCGAGCATCCGGCTCCTGGAGCCGGTCACCGAGGTGCGGGTGCTCGTCCCCGACGAGTACGTGGGGCCGGTGATGAGCGATCTGTCCGGCCGCCGGGGCCGCGTCGTCGGCACCGAACAGGCAGGTCCGGGGCGGACGTTGGTGCGCGCGGAGGTGCCCGAGATCGAGATCGGCCGGTACGCGGTCGACCTCCGGCAGATCTCGCACGGCACCGGCCGCTTCGACCGCTCGTACGCCCGTCACGAACCGATGCCGCCCCAACTCGCCGAGAAGATCCGCGAACAGGCGGAGAAGGGCTCGTAGCGGCGCCCCGCAGACGTCCGGATGCCGCCCCGTCAACTCCCCTCCGGCGGGCGGCATTCGGCCGACCGGTGACGCATCCGCCGGTACCCGGCTACGCTGTGGTGCCCAGCTCAGCAGGTGTGCGGGGTGCGGTCGTCGGGAACAGGCCGCAGAGGGATACGCGGTGAACCACGCGGGCACGCGGCGATGGGGGCATCAGGTGACGATCGGCAGTTTCGGACCCGGGGCGCAGATTCCCCTGCAGGGCTCGGACGGACAGACCGCGGCGACCCATGCCCTGGCCTCCGCCGCGTACCGCGACAGCAAGGTGGAAGCGATCCTGGACGCCAACAACGACTGGCACAAGTCCAAGGTGACCGACGGCCGGTGGGCGAAGCTGTTCCGGCCCGACCTCGGCGAGGCCTTCTCGCGCGCGGTCCAGGTCCGGATGCTCGGCGGCGCCCGCAAGGCGCTCATCCAGTCCTTCGGCACCGACCCGCAGCCGGTGGTCGAGCACTGCCTCGCCGCCACCGGCATCCGCAAGCGGCGGGACGTCAAACTGACCCTGGTCACCTTCGTCTTCGGGGTCCTGTTCCTGCCCGGGCTGCTGCTCTGGCTCGGCGTGATCCAGCTGCGCCGGGTCGTCGCGGGCTCGGAGAACAAGCGGACGAGCGCGGTGGGCACCGCGATCCTGATCGGCGCGGGCCTGCTGGCGGCGCTGGTCCTGGTCAAGCTGCCGATCACCGGCGTCCTGTCGATCTACATCCGGGCGATGATCGTCGCCCCGGTCGTCGGCTGGTTCCTCGCCAAGCGGATCTGCGAGAACACCGCCGTCGACCTGCGGGAGCGCTGGACCGCCCTGCTGAGCGGCGGCGGCATCGGCGCCAAGATCCCCGAGGCGGTCCCCGGGGACCCGGGCGAGAAGTCCGCCGAGGACCTGCGGCAGAACCTGGAGAAGCTCTCCGCCGAGCAGCAGTCCAACATCGTCTTCTACGCGGGCCCCAAGGGAATACTGGGCATGGGCACGCGCTGGGGCAGCTGGACGCTCGCCGAGGAGCTGGTCCCCAAGGACGGCCGGGAGATCCACGACTTCCGCGCCTGGGACGTCGTACGGAAGATCCACGACCAGCTCACCCTCCTTGAGCGGGGCTCCCTGAAGACCGGCTTCCCCAAGCCGACCGTCAAGCACTGGATCGTCTCCCCGGTCGGCGAGGGCGCCGACGAGGTCTCCCGGCCGGAGGGCGACAACATCGTGCACTTCCAGGTCAAGCCGCACGAGATACAGCGCATCTGCAACGACCAGCAGTTCGGCGCCGGCAACCGGCACTATCTCGGGGTGCAGTTCACGCTCTGGGACGGCCAGCTCGTGCTGACGATGATGATCACGGTGACCTCGCTCCACCACACGCTGCGCGTGGAGGTCACCGGGCACGCGCTCGGCCCGGTCCACTCGCTCTTCACCAGCAAGCCGGCGGCGAAGACCAAGGACGTCTCCAAGACGGTCAAGTTCTGGGAGACGCGGACGGTCCAGCTGCCCCTCCTGGAGACGGACGAGATCGTCCGCAAGGCGGTCCGGGCCCCGCTGACCTGGTTCCCGCCGATCCTGGACTTCCTCGGCGGCAAGCTGGTGCTGCCCGAGCCGTTCGGGCTGCGGCACGCCTGGGCCGCCGCGCCCTGGCGGCACCGCTTCATGGCCGATGACGCGATCCGCGCCGCGACGCCGGTGATGCGCGCCGTCCACGCGGCGACCATCGCGGTGCTCGACGACCACGGCGTGGACACGGAGCGCTTCACCAACCGCTCGCTGATACTGAGCGGTGCCGTTCAGGACCCGGGCACGAAGAAGGCCGACGTCTACGACGCGTAGCGGCCGGCAGGCCCGGCCGCTGGGGGGCTACGCCAGCTCGGAGGAGGCCGGCCAGGCGGCGGCGAGCATCGCGCGGGTGTCGGCGAGGAGCTGCGGCAGCACCTTGGTGTGGCCGACGACCGGCATGAAGTTGGTGTCGCCGCCCCAGCGGGGCACGATGTGCTGGTGCAGGTGGGCGGCGATGCCGGCGCCCGCCACCGCACCCTGGTTCATGCCGATGTTGAAGCCGTGCGCGCCGGAGGCGGTCCGCAGCGCGATCATGGCCCGCTTGGTGAACTCGCCCAGCTCGGCGGTCTCCGGCGCGTCCAGGTCCGTGTAGTCGGCGACGTGCCGGTACGGGACGACCATCAGGTGGCCGCCGTTGTACGGGTAGAGGTTGAGCACGGCGTAGACGCTCTCGCCGCGCGCTATCACGAGCCCGTCCTCGTCCGACTTCGACGGAATCACGCAGAACGGACAGCCGTCGTCGGCCCCCGGCCCGGTCGGCTTGTTCTCGCCCTGGATGTACGCCATCCGGTGAGGCGTCCACAGGCGCTGGAACGCGTCCTGCGTCCCCACTCCGATCTGCTGCTCCGGCTCAGTCGTCATGCTGTGCAGCATATGGCTTCGCCCGTTCGGACCGTGTCGCCGGGGCTTCGATCACTCCGTCCCGGAGATGCTGATCGGATGAACGAGCCGACGGACAGGCAGCGGCGGTGGGACCGCCGGATGGAGACACCGCTCGCGATCGCGTCCCTGGTCTATCTCGCCGGTTACGCGGTGCAGGTCCTGGCCCCGGGTCTCGACCCGGTCTGGCGGGACCTCTGCCTCGCGATGACCCTGGCTGCCTGGGCGGTCTTCGCCTTCGACTACGGGGTCCGTTTCCGGCTCAGCGGTCTCGGGCCGCTCCGCTTCGTCCGCACCCACCTCCTGGGCACGGTGATCCTCGTGCTGCCGCTGCTGAGGCCGCTGCAGATGGTGCGGATCTACGAGCAGATCCAGCGCCGCCAGGACAAGCCCCGGCTGACTCTGTACGCCCGGGTCATGGCGTACTCCAGCCTCACCGTCGCCCTGCTCGGCTTCGCCGGCGCGCTGGCTGTCCTACAGCACGAGCGCGGGGCTCCGGGTGCCACGATCCACACTTTCGGCGACTCGCTCTGGTGGGCCTCGGAGACGCTGACCACGGTGGGGTACGGGGACGTGACCCCGGTGACCCCGGTCGGGCGGGTCATCGCGGTCGGCATGATGGCGTGCGGCGTCGCGCTGCTCGGGGCGGTGACGGGTTCCTTCTCGTCCTGGCTGATCCAGTCGTTCACGCGGGAGGACGAGAAGGGGCCCCCGGGGAATTCCCCGGGGGCCCCTTGACCCATCGCCCGACGTGAGGCCCTTCGCCCGGCCGGTCAGACCTGGACGCGCTCCTCGACGACCTTGGCGATCTTGGCGATCGCCTCGTCGACGGGGATGCCGTTCTCCTGCGACCCGTCGCGGTAGCGGAAGGAGACGGCGCCGTTGGCCATGTCCTCGTCGCCCGCGATGATCATGAACGGGACCTTCTGCTTCTGCGCGTTGCGGATCTTCTTCTGCATCCGGTCCGAGGACGCGTCGACGTCGACCCGCAGCCCCTGCTTCTTCGCCTTGGCGGCGAACTCCTGCAGGTACGGGATGTGGGCGTCACCGATCGGGATGCCGGTCGCCTGGACGGGGGCCAGCCACGGCGGCATGGCGCCCGCGTAGTGCTCGAGGAGCACGGCGAAGAAGCGCTCGATGGAGCCGAACAGCGCGCGGTGGATCATGACCGGACGCTGCTTGGTGCCGTCCGGGCCGGTGTACTCCAGGTCGAAGCGCTCCGGCAGGTTGAAGTCCAGCTGCACGGTGGACATCTGCCAGGTACGGCCGATGGCGTCGCGCGCCTGCACGGAGATCTTCGGGCCGTAGAACGCGGCGCCGCCCGGGTCGGGGGTGAGCGGGAGGCCCTGCTTCTCGGCGACCTGCTGGAGGACCGCGGTGGCCTCCTCCCAGACCTCGTCCGAGCCGACGAACTTCTCCGGGTCCTTGGTGGACAGCTCCAGGTAGAAGTCGGTCAGACCGTAGTCGCGCAGCAGGTTCAGGACGAAGGTGAGGGTCTTGTCGAGCTCCTCCGCCATCTGCTCGCGGGTGCAGTAGATGTGCGCGTCGTCCTGGGTGAAGCCGCGGGCCCGGGTCAGACCGTGCACGACGCCGGACTTCTCGTACCGGTACACGGTGCCGAACTCGAAGAGGCGCAGCGGCAGTTCACGGTACGAGCGACCGCGCGCGTCGAAGATCAGGTTGTGCATCGGGCAGTTCATGGGCTTGAGGTAGTAGTCCACGCCCTCGTCGAGCTGCATGGGGGGGTACATGCCCTCGGCGTACCAGTCGAGGTGGCCCGACTTCTCGAACAGCTTGCCCTTGGTGGCGTGCGGCGAGTAGACGAACTCGTAGCCCTCCTCCTCGTGGCGCTTGCGCGAGTAGTCCTCCATGACCCGGCGGATGATGCCGCCCTTGGGGTGGAAGACCGCGAGGCCGGAGCCGATCTCGTCCGGGATCGAGAAGAGGTCCAGCTCGTTGCCGAGCTTGCGGTGGTCGCGCTTCTCGGCCTCCGCCAGGAAGTCGAGGTGCGCCTTCAGCTCGTCCTTCGACGGCCAGGCGGTGCCGTAGATGCGCTGCAGCATCGGGTTCTTCTCGCTGCCGCGCCAGTAGGCGGCCGCGTTGCGCATCAGCTTGAACGCCGGGATGTTCCGGGTGGTGGGCAGGTGCGGACCCCGGCAGAGGTCCTTCCAGCACAGCTCGCCGGTCTTGGCGTCGAGGTTGTCGTAGATGGTCAGCTCGCCGCCGCCGACCTCGACGTTCGCGCCGTCGTCGGTCGAAGCGGAGCCCTTGATGCCGATGAGCTCCAGCTTGTACGGCTCGTCGGCGAGCTCCTCGCGGGCGGCCTCGTCGGTGACCACACGGCGGGAGAAGCGCTGACCCCGCTTCTGGATCTCCTGCATCTTCTTCTCGACGGCCTTGAGGTCCTCGGGGGTGAAGGGCTTCTCGACGTCGAAGTCGTAGTAGAAGCCGTCACGGACCGGCGGGCCGATGCCCAGCTTGGCCTCGGGGAAGAGCTCCTGCACGGCCTGGGCCATGACGTGCGCGGTGGAGTGGCGCAGGATGTCGAGACCGTCCGGGGAGGAGATCTCGACGGGCTCGACGACGTCACCCTCGGCGACGACGTAGGTGAGGTCCTTCAGCTCGCCGCCGACGCGGGCGGCGATCACGGACCGGTCGTCGGCGAACAGCGCGCCGGCGGTGGTGCCCGCGCTCACCGCCCGATCCTCGGCTCCTGAGGCGGACTGGACGGTCACACGGACATCAGACACGGATGCTCTTTCCCTTGGGGCGCCGGCAGACACGAGGTGCCGGCACCGGCGACGCGCGGCAGAGACGAGGTGCCGCGCGCCTAAATCCTAAGGGCTCGGTCAGTGTCCCTGCGCTGCGAGCCGGGCCCGGCCGCCCGCTGTTCTCCGCCCCGCTCCCCGACGGTCCCCGCGCCGCCCGCCCGTCGTCACTCCCCCGGGCCGCAGGCCTCCTCGAAGAAGTCCAGGTTCTCGTGGAGCGACTTCATCAGCCGGTCCCGCTCGGCCTCGTCGACCTGCACCGGTACGACCCCGGTGGCGTCGGTGAGCCGCCGGAAGCCGCCCCGGCTCTCCAGCCGGCCCACCACCCGGATCGGCAGCCCGACCAGGTGCGCGTGCCCGGCCGTACGGTACGACTCCTCGTCCAGCGTCACCCGGACGTGCGGCACCTCGGCACCGCCGAGCACCCGCAGCCGTACGGTCCCCTCGCCCCGCGGCCCGGAGCGGCGCATCCGCACCACGGCTCCGGTGATCCGGACCGGTACGGACGGCTCGTCGGTCAGATAGCGGGCGCCGGCCTCGCGCAGCGCCGGAAGGTCACCCGCCGAGAACTCGACCGGCTCGGGCCGGGCCGCGCACCCCGCGGGCGTCCCGGCGGCCGGGGACCACTCCAGCGCGATCCTGGCCCCCTCCGTGCCGCGCACCAGCGCGACCAGGGCCTCGGTCAGCTCGCGGCTCACCCCCGCCTCGACGGCCGCGTCGAAGGCCTCCATGCCGCCCGTCGCCCGCTGGTAGTCGGCGGCCTCCCGGGCCGCGTACAGCGCGTGGTACAGCCGTACGGCGATGGCCCGGCCCGAGTCCACGGGCACGAACGCGGTGAGACCCCGCCCGCCCGGCGCCGCGCCGACGACCACCGCCTCCAGGGACGCCTGCGCCTGGCGGCGATGGCGGGCGCCGTAGTAGCCGGCGCGGCCACGCACGGCGAGCGCCCCGGCGAGCAGCAGCTGCCGGGCGGCCGACCTGAGCTGTTCCTGGACGGGCCACGGGACCGTGCCCGCCGGCCCTGGCGGCACATCGCGCCACCAGCGGATCTCGTCGCTGGGCACGGTGAGGCCGACGAGGACCTCGCGCGCCGAGGGCGCCGCGCTGTGGGCGAGCGCGGTGAGCGCCTCGCCGAGCAGGTCCTCGCAGTCCGGGAAGGCACGGCTCTCCGGGACGAGGAGACTGGTGCCGCCCGTGGGGCCGCCCGTCCCGGGCGGTGTCCAGCGGCTGTAGCGGCCCGCGGCGCCGCCGCGCCGCCGCCAGCCGTGCCGGGCGAGCAGCGCGCCGAGGACCAGCGGGTCGACGCGCCCGGGGTCGGGCGAGCCCCCGGCGTCGGCCCAGGGGCCGCCGGGGCGTTCGCCGGGGGTGGGATGGGGGCGGAACGATGGCAGAACGGGGCCGTGTCCGGCCCCGCCCTCCGGTTCGCCGATCGGCCGGTGCATCAAGGTCTCCCTCCCACGCCGACCCGGGTCATGATCTCGCACAGTGCCCGGTCGTCGAAGATCCGTGCCGTCGGTATGCGCACGGTCGTCCGCCGCCGCCCCGTCACCGGGTGGCCGGCCAGGTTGATCCAGTAGCAGCAGTGCCGCAGGTCCAGGCGGTCGTGCCCGGCCCGCAGCCAGTCCTCCCGGTCGCGCGGCACGATCATGACGACCAGGATCTTGTGCACCGAGACCGGGGTCCGCGCCAGCTTCACCAGATGGTCGTTGTCCAGGGTGAAGGAGAACGCGGGCCCGGGCGGCCGCGGCGGCAGCTGGTAGGTGCACTTGAGCTGCACCTTGATGGTCACTTCGTCGTCGACCGTGTGGCCCGGAGCGCTGTGGCTCACGTGCCAGTCGATTCCGTTGTCCGGAAACGGCTGCGACAGCGAGCAGCCCGCCGCCGCGGCGACCGCGTGCAGATACCCCACCTGGAGCGTCTCCATGCAGGCGGTGGTGGCGAGTGAGCCGCGCAGCGGTGCCGCCCGCTGAGGCGGCAGCCCTCCCGATTCGGGCTGGGCGAGCGCCATGTCAATTCCCTTCCCCGTCATCTGTGTTGTCACCGGTCCGCGTACGGGGCAAACAGGCCGGGTATCACCGATTCGGGCAGGGGGATCGCCATCTGCCCGACATGTGCGAGGAGTTCGGGGATGACGCACTGGTATGACGGGCCCCTGGCCGCATTCGACACGGAAACCACAGGAGTTGACGTCGAGCAGGACCGGATCGTCTCGGCCGCGCTCGTCGTCCAGGACACGGCCGGCGGGCGTCCGCGGGTCACACGCTGGCTGGTCAACCCGGGGATTCCGGTGCCTCCCGGGGCCACGGAGGTCCACGGTCTGACGGACGACCATCTGCAGCGGAACGGGCGCTGGCCGGCGCCCGTCATGGAGGAGCTGGGGCGGGCGCTGGCCGAGCAACTGGCCGCGGGGCGACCGCTGGTGGTGATGAACGCGCCCTTCGATCTGACGATCCTGGACCGCGAGCTGCGCCGCCACCGCGCCTCCACGCTGGGCCGCTATCTGGAGCACGCACCGCTGTGCGTGCTGGATCCGCGGGTGCTCGACAAGCATCTGGACCGCTATCGCAAGGGCCGCCGGACGCTGACGGACCTGTGCGCGCAGTACGGCGTGGATCTGGACGGCGCGCACGACGCGGCTGCGGACGCGACGGCCGCGCTGGATGTCGTACGGGCGGTGGCGCGGCGGTTCGCGTCCCGGCTCGAACGGCTCTCCCCCGCCGAGCTGCACACGCTGCAGGCGGTGTGGCACGCGGCGCAGGCGCGCGGGTTGCAGGCGTGGTTCACACGCAACGGGACGCCGGAGACGGTGGATCCGGCGTGGCCGCTCCGCCCGGAGCTGCGGACGGCGGCGTGAACCGGCGCCCGTACATGCGGAAGGCCGGTCCGTCTTTCGACGGACCGGCCTCTCCCGGTGGGCGATACTGGGATCGAACCAGTGACCCCTTCGGTGTGAACGAAGTGCTCTCCCGCTGAGCTAATCGCCCGGGAACGGGTTGAACCATACAGGTTTCCGCGGGCATCGTTCAAACTCGGCGCAGGCGGGCCGCCAGACCCCGTCGCCCCGCGCGCATCATCAGCGCGTGGTTGGCGCGGAAGACGGGCCGGCCGGGGACGGCGAGCCGGCGCATCAGAGGGCTGGTCACCTCGACCTCCTGCTCGTAGACGGCGCGTGTTCCCGGGCCGTGGGCCGTCAGGGTCCAGCGCGCCCAGCCCTCCAGGTCGCCGCCGAGCGCGACCTCCAGGACGCGGGCCTCCGGGTCGCGGCGCCGGGCCTCGGCGGTGACCACGAGGTCGTACGGGAGGAACGAGCGGAACCGGGCGGTGCCGGTGGCCTCGTCGACGGGGACGACCTCGCGGACCTGCGGCCACCAGCTCGGGTACTCCTCGGCGCGTTCGAGCACGGCGAAGACCGCGTCGGGCGGCGCGGGCAGCTGCCAGACGCTGCGGAAGCGGTAGCGGCACCAGTCCATGACCCCAGTGTGTACGTACTCAGCCGCGGATCTGAGTACCCGGACGCATGGTTCCGGGGTGTGGTCCGGCGCACACTCCGGGCATGGACAGACCTCTCCCGCCCGCCGACGAGCTGGTGCTCGTCGATCGTGAACTGGCGCGACTCGACGCCCACCGGTCCCAGTTGCTGGCCCGCCGGGCCTGGCTGCTGCGGGTCCTGCAGACACCGGTGCCGCTCCCGGAGGCCGGGGCCACCACCGGCGCCGCCACCGGCCGGCCGGTGGCCGAGTCGACCCCGCGCGGCGCGCAGAACGTGCTCCTCACGCTGGGCGGGATCCTGCTGACGATCGCGGCGCTCGCGTTCACGCTGGTCAGCTGGGGGACGATGGGGATCGGCGGCCGTGCGACCGTCCTCGCCGTGGTGACGTCCGCGGCGCTGGCCGTGCCGGTGGTGCTGCTGCGCCGGGGGCTCCGTTCGACGGCCGAGGCGGTCGCCGCCCTGGGCCTGGTGCTGATGGTCCTGGACGCGTACGCGCTGCACCGGGTGGCGCTGTCGGACACCGACGGGCTCGCGTACACGGCGGTGGCCTCGGCGGTGCTCGCGGGGGCATGGACGGCCTACGGCACCGCGCTCGGCCGGCTGCGGATCCCGCTGCCGGTGGCGGTGGCGACGGCTCAACTCCCGCTGCCTCTGGGCGTCCTGGCCGCCGACGGCGGGGCGCTCGCCCTCGGCTGGGCGGCACTGGCGACGGCGGTCGTGGATCTGGCGGTGGTGCTGTGGGTGAAGCCGGCGGCGGTACGGACCACGGCGGCGGTCGCGGCGGGGACGCTGGGCGGCTGGGCGCTCCTGACGGGTGTGCGGCTCTCGTTCGGCTCGCCGCTTCCGGCGGGCGCGCTGCTGCTGGCCTGTGCGGCGGTGGCGCTGTGGGTGGCGTGGAAGGTGGCCGGGGCGTCGGTGGCCGCCTCGGTGGCGGCGGGCGTCGCGGTGGTCGCGGCGGCCGGTGGCGCGCTGCGCCCGGTGCTGCCGGGCGACTGGGAGGTCCCGGCGTACGTGCTGTGCGCGGTGGCTCTGGCCACGGTGCTGCGGACGTCGGCGCCGCGCGGGGTGCGCGTCGGCCTGACCGGCGCGGGCGCGGGAGTGCTCGTACTGGGAGTGGCGTGGGCGCTCCCGCCTGTGGTGGCCGCGCTCTTCGCGCCGCTGGCCCGGACGGCCCCGGTCTGGTCCGGTGACCATGCGGACCCGCTCCTCGCCGGGTACCCCTCGTCCGCCCCGGTCGTCCTGCTCGTCGCCGCGACGGCCTGTGCGGCGCTCCCCCGCGCGTGGTCCCGCTGCGCGGCTCTGTTCCTCGCCTGGGGGACCCTGACCGCCGTCCCGGTCGCCCTCGGCCTCCCGTACGCCCCGACGCTCGCCCTCCAGCTCGTGACGACCGTGGCGGCCGCCCTGCTGGCGGTGCGGCCGGGGACCCTTACGCGGGGCCTGCCCGTTCGGGCGGAAGGCGCTTCCGGCGCGGAGTCCGGCCCGGACGCTGATGCGGAGGTCGGCTCCGAGGCCGGCTCCGAGGTCGGCTCTGAGGCCGGCGCGTCGGCCGCGCAGCCGCGGTGGCCCGGCTGGGGCCCCGCCTCCGCCCCGGCGGCAGGTGCCGCGCCCGTGTCGCCCCGGGAGCTCCTCGGGTGGAGCGCGTTCGGCTGCGGGCTCGCGTCGGCGGTGAGCGCTGTCGCGGCGGCACTCGACACCCGCACGGCCACGTTCACCACGCTCGGGGTGCTGCTCGCGCTCTTCGTGGCGGTGGCGTTCGTCGCCGACGGCGCCCGGCGGGCCGTCGCCGCCTGCGCGGCGGTCGCCGTCGCGGCCGGCCTGGTGTCCGCCGGGGCCGTCGCCGCCGGGTTCCGGGACCAGCACATCGCCCTGGCCCTGCTGCTCGTCCCCGCGGCCACCGCCCTGATCGGCGGACGGCTCCGGCGCCACCCGGTCGCGCTCCCCATGGAGCTCACGGGCGCGGCCGTCGCGCTGCTCGCGATCGTCATGGCCGTTCCGACGCCTGCCGCCCTCGCGCTCGTCCTCGCCCTGACCGGCGTGATCGCCGCCGCAACGGCCCTCAGGCCCGAGCGCCGCGCGTTCGCCTCGTGGACGGCGGGGCTGCTCTTCCTCGTGGCGACCTGGGTGCGGCTGGCCGTCTGGGACGTGACGACCCCGGAGGCGTACACGCTGCCCGTCACCGTGCCCGCCCTGGTCGTGGGGGCGCTGCGGCGGCGCCGCGACCCGGAGTCCTCGTCCTGGGTGGCGTACGGCCCCGGGCTCGCCGCCACGCTGGTGCCGAGCCTGCTCGCGGCCTGGGTCGATCCCGACTGGCCGCGCCCGCTGCTCCTCGGGGTGGCCGCGCTCGCGGTGACGCTCCTCGGGGCCCGGTTCCGGCTGCAGGCGCCGCTGCTGCTCGGCTCCACGGTCCTGGCCCTCGACGCGCTGCACGAGCTGGCCCCGTACGTCGTCCAGGCCGTCGGCGCCCTGCCCCGCTGGCTGCCGCCGGCCCTTGCCGGTCTGCTGCTGCTCGCCGTCGGCGCGACGTACGAGCAGCGGCTGCGGGACGCCCGCCGCCTGCGGGAGCGGCTCGGCCGGATGCGGTGACCTCGGATTCCCCGGCCGCGCGGGCGGTCCGGGGAAACGCCGAAGGCCCGGAGACTGGATCCAGTCTCCGGGCCTTCGATCCGGGTGGTGGGCGATACTGGGTTCGAACCAGTGACCCCTTCGGTGTGAACGAAGTGCTCTCCCACTGAGCTAATCGCCCGGGCGCACCGCAAACATTACCGCATGTCAGCCGGTGCCCTGACCGTCCCCCAGGTCAGTCGTTGATCTTCCACGGCATCACGAAGCCGTACTTCCAGAGGTAGAAGCCGAGCAGTGCGGCGACGATCACCAGACCGACCGTGGTCAGGATGATGTTGCGCCTGCGGACTTTCGGATCGAGCGCGCGCTGCGCCGCCTCGGTGACCTTCCGCTTGGTCCAGCGGAGCACCAGCTGGGCCCAGACGAACTCGGTGGCCCAGATCGCCATACCGCCGAAGATCACGACCCAGCCGGGTCCCGGCAGCACCAGCATCGCGACACCGGCGCCGACCACGGCCAGCCCCACGATGAAGACGCCGACCTGCCAGCTCAGGTGCAGGGTCCTGCGTGCCTTGATGAAGTCGGGGGCCCGGGATCCCAGCTCGGACTCCCCGTCGGCCGCGGACTCCCCGGTGCGCTCGTCACTCTCCGCATTCATGGTCCCAACTTACCGGACCGGACACCCTCACCCGTTCAGTCGGATTACCAAAAGTCACACACCCCCATACGAGCTACCTGAACGATCACAAAACAGACAGAGGGGTTTACAACGGCACCGTAGGTGGCATGTCGATTTCGCCGACGTGCGAATCCCCGAGCGCACACTGAGCGAAAGGCCCTGGCGCTTATGAACACCACGGTCAGCTGCGAGCTGCACCTGCGCCTCGTTGTGTCGAGCGAGTCCTCACTGCCTGTACCCGCGGGCCTGCGGTATGACACGGCCGATCCCTATGCCGTGCACGCCACCTTCCACACCGGAGCCGAAGAGACGGTCGAGTGGGTCTTCGCCCGCGACCTTCTCGCCGAGGGGCTGCACCGGCCCACCGGCACGGGCGACGTCAGAGTCTGGCCGTCCCGCAGTCACGGTCAGGGCGTCGTCTGCATCGCGCTGAGCTCCCCCGAGGGCGAAGCCCTGCTCGAGGCCCCGGCGAGGGCCCTGGAGTCGTTCCTCAAGCGGACCGACGCCGCCGTGCCACCGGGCACCGAGCACCGGCACTTCGACCTCGACACGGAGCTCTCCCACATCCTGGCCGACAGCTGAGCCAGGTCGAGAGCCGCACGGCGCCGTCCGACTCGGGGAGACGGCGCCGCGCGGAAGACGCGGACAACCACATACGGCAGACATCGGCGTCCTCACCGCGCAGCCGGCGCGGAGGAGGGCGCCGCTGCACGTGACCCGACCCCGCCCGGAGCCGCGCGACGAAGCCGCTAGAGTCAGCGCAAATCCGCGGGCACCCGCCCGCGGCCGGCCAGGGAGCGAATCGTGCTGATCCCTCACGACACCCGGATCGCCCTCGACAGCGTCGTCGATCTGATGAACACCGCACCACAGGGCGACCGCCACGACGAACTCGTGGACGTCCCGGCGCTGCGCACCTTCGTGCGGGCCCACAACATCAGCGACGTCGGAGACCTCACCGACAAGGACCTCAAGGCCGTCCAGCAGGTACGGGCCAGGTTCACGGCGGTGTTCGCGGCTCCGGACGCCCGGATCGCGGCCACCCTGATCAACCAGCTGGTCGCCGCGGCGGGCACGACCCCGCAGCTCACCGACCACGACGGCTACGACTGGCACGTGCACTACTTCGCGCCGGGCGCCTCGGTCGCCGACCACCTCGCCGCCGACTGCGGCATGGCCCTGGCCTTCATCGTGGTGGCGGGCGAGCAGGAACGGCTGCGGCGCTGCGAGGCCCCCGACTGCGGCCGGGCCTTCGTCGACCTCTCCCGCAACCGCTCGCGCCGCTACTGCGACAGCCGCACCTGCGGTAACCGGCTCCACGTCGCCGCGTACCGGGCGCGCCGCAAGGAAGCCGCCGGCTGAGACCCCGCAGGGGGCACGACCCCCCTCACAGCAGGAAGAGGTCGTGCACGGCGGCCATCAGGAGCAGACAGCCGATCACCGCGAGGAAGATCATCAGCGGCGGCTGGGAGAGCGCGAACAGACAGCCGCGCGGCTCTTCGGTGGGGGCGGGGGCATGATCCCGCGAGGTATCCAGCATCTCGGGGGCGATCATGGCGCAGCGACTCACGCGAGGGACCGCAACACGCCCCTCGATCGCGGCAGTTCATCACATCCCGTGGATGTCGCGGATCGCCTCCCGCTCTCCTCCCGCGTGCCTCCCGCTCTCACCCTCGTCCGCGCCGGACGGCCCCACCGGGGCCCCCACGGTCAGATGCCGTGCTTCTTCAGGATCGCCTCGATGTCGCTGAAGTCGTCCCCGGCGGCAGGCTTGGCCTGCGGCTTCGGAGTCGCGCCCCGCTGCCCGGCGCCGAGGGACGGCGCGGACGCGGCCGGTGCGACCGCCCCGGGCACCTCGCCGCGCTCGGCCTGCTTCCGGCCGGCTCTGCGCCGCTCGACGGCCCGGCTCGTCATGAAGAGCGCCCAGGCCGCGCCGAGCACGCCGAAGCCCGCCCACGCCGTCGGGCTGAAGGCCGTGTCGAAGGCCCACTCCACCGCCCCGGTCATCACCAGACCGATGGGCACGAGCGCATAGGCGGCGATCCGCGTCGCGGCGAGGAAACGCTTCCGGTACGCCGTGATCGCGGCGATGCCCAGCCCCGCCACGGACACCGCGGAAAAGATGGTCTCGGCGAGCATGCGATCCTCCTGGGCCGGGGCGTTACGTCCCTTCCATCCTGCACCGGCGAGGGGGCCCGGGGCCACGTTCCGAGGCCGACCTCAGGGAGATCTCCGGGTCTCCCCCTCGGGATGTCCTCCCCAGGTCCCGGTGGTGACGGGTTCCCGGGTGGGGAGACGTTCCCGGGTGGGGAGACGTTCCGGTGGGGAAGGGTTCCCGGTTGGGTCGGGCCGGACCGGGCTGGGAGACTGCTCCCATGAGCGACTCCACCACCCCGTCCGCCGCCCCCGTCACCGTGGAGGCCTGGTTCGACCTCCAGTGCCCCGACTGCTTCCGCGCCCTCGACGACGTGCGCGCGCTCCGTGAGACGTACGGCGACCGGATCGACGTACAGCTGCGGCACTTCCCGCTGGAGAAGCACAAGCACGCGTACGCCGCCGCGCAGGCCGCCGAGGAGGCGGCCGACCAGGGCGAGAGCTGGCCCTACGTGGAGGCGCTGCTGGCCAGGACCGAGGAGCTGGGCGAGCGGGGCGAGCCTGTGCTGCTCGACGTCGCCCGCGAACTGGGCCTGGACGCCGAGGAGTTCGACACCGCGCTCATCGACGGCCGGCACCTGCTGACCGTCGACGCCGACCAGGCGGAGGGCAAGGCGATCAAGGTCACCGGCACCCCGACCTACGTCGTCGGCGGCGAGCGCCTCGACGGGGGCCAGAGCCAGGACGGCCTGCGGGCCCGCGTCCAGGAGATCGTCGACCGGCTCCTCGCCGGCTGAGACGCGCCGCCGGACGGGCGCCCGGCAGCGGTCGCGATGCGGTACCGCACGATGCCGTTCCGCACGATGCCGTCTCGCGCCGTGCCGTCTCGCGCGGTGCGGCTTCAGAGCAGTGGCTTGTAGCTGTTGACGTACGTCGTCGCGTAGCCGAGCGAGGTGTAGAGCTGGATCGCCGGGGTGTTGCCCGCGAAGACGTGGAGTCCGAGCAGGCGGTGCCCGGCGTCGAGCGCGACCCGCTCGGCGAGGAGCATCAGGGCGCGGCCGTAGCCCTGGCCCCGGTGTCCCTCGGCGACCTCGACGCCGTAGACGTAGCTGCCCCGCACGCCCGGCTCCAGTTCGCGGTCGGCCGTCCAGACGTGCCCCACGGTCTCCCCGTCCCGCACCGCCACGTTGATCGCCGTGCCCGGGGTGGCCAGGCCGTCGGGCAGCAGCTGCCGGTGGGTGGCATCGGACTTGGCGCGGGCCCGGTCCTCGGGAACGCCCCGCCGGATCCAGCTCCGGGCGTAGCTCTCCCTGGCCTCCAGCGCCCAGGGTCCGTACTCGGCCTCCGTCATCGGACGGACCTCGAAGCCGGGCGCCGGCGCGGGCGGCTCGGCCGGGAGTTCCTTGACCATGTTCCTGCCGCGCTCGGTGTAGCCGAGCACCTCCGCCATCCGCAGGGCCGCCTCCGCCGCCGTCGGCACGGAGATCTGGACCTCGCCGCAGCCCCAGCCGCGCAGCACCTCCTCGGCGGCCAGCGCGGCGACCGTGCCCCGGCCCCGACGGCGGTCCCTCTCGTCGATGGTCAGGGCCTCGATCGCCCCGGATCCGGCGCCGAAGCCCGGCGCGGTGGCAAGGCGCACGGAGCCCACGCGACGGCTGTTGACACAGACGTCGTACGTACGGGAGCGGTCGCCGTCAGGGGTCTGCTGAAGCGGCTCGGCCGGCCGCAGGGTGGTGGTCATCAGGGGTGTTCTACCCCTCCTGCGGCCGGCCGTCATCACGATTTACCAGGGGAGAGTCACCCGGGCGGGGTCTACCCGAGGCGCGGGTCCCGGTCGGCCGCCGCGCGCTCGTCGAAGATCTGCATGGCCTTGGCGGTGACCGGTCCCGGCGCGGAAGCCGTCTGCCGGCCGTCGACCCGGTGCACCGCCTGGACGTCCCGGAGGGTCGAGGTCAGGAAGATCTCCTCTGCGCTCTCCAGCACCTCCAACGGCAGATCGGTCTCCACCGCGCCCGTCCACTCCACCGCGAGGGCGCGGGTGATGCCCGCCAGGCAGCCGGAGGAGACGGGCGGGGTGTGGATCCGGCCGTCGAGCACGACGAAGACATTGGAGCCGGTGCCCTCGCAGAGCTGCCCTACCGTGTTGGCGAACAGCGCCTCGGAGGCGCCCTGTTCGCGCGCCCGGGCGAGCGCGACGACGTTCTCGGCGTACGACGTGGTCTTCAGGCCCGTGAGCGCCCCACGCTCGTTGCGGGTCCAGGGGACCGTGATCACCGCGGTGGAGTCGGGACGGCGGCTCGTCTCGCCGAGCCCCACGACCAGGCTGCTCCCCGCGTCCCCACGCTCGGAGCCGAGCGGGGAGAGCCCGCCGGTGTACGTGATGCGGAGCCGGCCGAGCTCCATCGGGTTGGCCTCCAGGACCGCCGCGCAGGCCCGGCGGACCTCGTCGAGGTCGGGATCGGGCAGGCCGAGGCCGCGCGCGGAGCGCGTGAGGCGCTCCAGGTGCAGGGTGAGGGCGAAGGTTCCGCCGCGCTCGGCCTTGACCGTCTCGAAGACGCCGTCGCCGACGGTCAGCCCGTGGTCCAGGACGGAGACCCGGGCTTCCTCCGCGTCGCGCAGTCCGCCGTTGACCCAGAGTTTCATCGCGATATGGCCTTTCCGCTCGCCTCGTACGCGCCCGACGCTACCGCCAGCAGTCTGGCCGCCTTCAACTCGGTCTCCGCCCACTCGCGCTCCGGGTCCGAGCCCCAGGTGATCCCGGCGCCGGTGCCGAAGCGCAGCACGCCCTCGGGGCGGTCGATCCAGAAGGTCCGTATGCCGACGGCCAGCTCGGCGGTACGGCGGTCGGCGTCCACCCAGCCGATGCCCCCGCAGTAGGGGCCGCGCGGAGCGGTCTCCAGGGCCTCGATGATCCGCAGGGCGCTCGACTTCGGGGCACCGGTGACAGAACCGGGCGGGAAGGTGGCGGCGAGCAGCTCCGACCAGCCGGCGTGCGCGGCCAGCTCGCCGCGCACGGTGGAGACGAGGTGGACCAGTCCCGGGTGGGGTTCGACGGCGCAGAGTTCGGGGACGGTGACGGATCCGGTCGCGCAGACCCGGCCGAGGTCGTTCCGTACGAGGTCCACGATCATCACGTTCTCCGCGTGATCCTTCTCCAGGAGGTCCTCGGCGGTGCGGCCGGTGCCCTTGATCGGTCCCGACTCGACGGTGAGGCCGTCACGGCGCAGATACAGCTCGGGGGACGCGGTGGCGATCTCCACCCCGTGCGCGGGGAGCCGAATCGTTCCGGCGTACGGCGCGGGGTTGCCGCGGGCCAGCAGCGCGGTGAGGGCGTCGACGTCGGCGGCGGCGGGGTCGGGAAGCGGCGCGGACATCACGCGGCAGAGATTGGCCTGATAGACCTCCCCGCGCGCGATGTGCTCCCGGATCCGCCGGACGCCCGCCGTGTACGCCGCGCGGTCGAGGGAGGACGTCCAGTCACCGGCGGCGGGGCCGCGCCAGGCGCCCGCGGCGGGAGCGGCGACGGGGGCCGGGACCGGCTCCCTGCGCACGTCGCCGAAGCGGGCGCAGGTCAGCCGGCCCTCGAAGTCCGCGGAGACGGCCCAGAAGCCGGCGGAGTCCAGGGCCGCGGGGTCACTGGTGACATCCCGCAGGTCGGTCGCGACGAGGCCGCCGAAGCGGGCCAGAGGAGCAAGGTCGTGCACGGATCGAGTCTAGGGCGGGCGCGGCGGCCGACGCCGGGCCACCGGCCGAGTGCGGCTGCGTGACGGCTGCCTGCCGGCTGCGTGACGGCTGCGTGACGGCATCGTGCGACCTCGGGGGCACGGGGAGTGAACGGCGCGGGAACCCTGCCCCCGAGCTGTCCGCCGCCCGCCTCGGCACCCCGTCCTGCACCCCGGCTCCGTGCGCGGCTCAGCACGCTGCGGAAACGCGTTTTTGTACTGGCCCAGGAATCCGCTAGAGTTCAACACGTCGCCGGGACGCGCAAGCGAAACGGAAACGACAAGCGGACGTGGCTCAGTTGGTAGAGCATCACCTTGCCAAGGTGAGGGTCGCGAGTTCGAATCTCGTCGTCCGCTCGATGTGGGGGATCTTCCCGAACCCCCGTTTCACTCCTGGTGGAGTGGCCGAGAGGCGAGGCAACGGCCTGCAAAGCCGTCTACACGGGTTCAAATCCCGTCTCCACCTCCAAGGACGATTAGCTCAGCGGGAGAGCGCTTCCCTGACACGGAAGAGGTCACTGGTTCAATCCCAGTATCGTCCACTGATCCGGAAGGATCTGGTCCGCAAGGATCCCCGCGCGATTAGCTCAGCGGGAGAGCGCTTCCCTGACACGGAAGAGGTCACTGGTTCAATCCCAGTATCGCGCACGCAGTACACAGCAAGCAGTACGGCAGTAACCCTGGTCCTGTATGGTTTGGGACCGTCCCGCGCGATTAGCTCAGCGGGAGAGCGCTTCCCTGACACGGAAGAGGTCACTGGTTCAATCCCAGTATCGCGCACCAGACGTACGAAGCCCCCGGCCGCATCTCGCGGCCGGGGGCTTCGTCGTTGCCTCAGGAGGAGAAGAGCATCCGGCCGAAGCCGCGCTGGTGGTGGCCTCCGTGGTGGCCGCCGTGGTGCGGGGCGCCCCAGGCGGGCGCGGCGGGCGCGCCGTGCGCCGGGTAGGCCGGCGGGGCGGGCGCGGGCGGCGCCTGCTGCACCCACTGGGACTCGAGCCGGGTCAGGGCCTCCAGCTCGCCGTAGTCCAGGAATATCCCGCGGCAGCCGCTGCACTGCTCGATCTGGACGCCGTTGCGGTTGTACGTGTGCATCGCTGCGTGGCACTTGGGACACTGCATGGTCGGCTCAACTCCCTGCCGTTCGAATGGTGCTCTCAGCTTATGGGGACGCGGGCGGGGCCAACTCGGTTCGGAGCGAGCCGATTCGGGCGCAGGTGTCGATCATCACTTCCTCGACCTCGTCCAGGGGGCGCCGCTCGGCGGTGGACTTGGCGAGGGCGAGCGCCGCGGTCTGCACGGTCAGGGCGCGCGCGGGGACGTCGAGTTGGGCCCAGGGGTCGTCGTCGGAGAGTGCGGCGACGGCCGGGCCGTCTTCCCGCCGGTACGCGTCGAGGAAGCGGGACCAGACGTCCGGCGGCAGGAGGCCGGCCGCGAACCAGGCCGCGGGCCGGGCCAGGTCCCACGCGGGGTCGCCGAGCCCTAGATCGTCCACGTCGATGAGGAGCCAGGGGGTGCGGGGGGTGTTCGGGGTGTGAGGGGTGTGGGGGGTGTTCGGGGCGCGTACGAGTTGACCCAGGTGGAAGTCGCCGTGGCAGAGGAGCGGGCGCTCCCTCGGCACCCCCGGGAGCGTCCGCCAGGCACGGAGCACGGTCTCCACCGCGGCGCCGGGAGCGCCGGAGCGGCGCATCCGCTCGACGGCCAGGGCCGCCTTCACCGGCGCGCGCATCGGCGGGACGGCGAGGTGGTCCGGCGGCGGAGTGCGGTGGAGCCGGGCGAGCAGGCGCGCCGCGTCCTCCCAGGGGGCCGCGTCCGGATCGGTGGGGTCGACCGGGGTGCCGTAGGGCCAGGTGGAGAGGGGGCGGGGGGTGGCGGGGGTGCTGGGGGCGGGGATGGTGGGGTGGGGTGGTGTGTGGGGGGTGAGGAGGATGCCCGTCAGTTCCGGGAGTCCCGCCACGGCGATCCGGGTGCGGTGCGCCACGAGGTCGGTGTCGGGGGCGTGGGCCTTGACCACGACCACGCCGTGCCGGACCACCGTGCCGTCGTCACGGTCGGCGAGCACGCCGCTCGCGTGCGGCGCGCACGCGCAGGCCGGATCGGTCCGGTGCGCGGCCTCACGCGCGAGGGCCCTGAGCTGTTCGAGTTCGGCATGCTCCACCCGGGGAGCGTACGCGCTGCCGTACCCGGTCCCGGAAAGCGCGAGGGCCGGTCAGCTCCCCAGCTGACCGGCCACACGCTGCCGTCCGCCGCACCCCCGTCCCCACGGGGTTGTTGGCCGGATGTCCCCGACCCGGGCCGCTCTCCCGGGTCCGGGGCGCCGCTCAGCGCCCCAGCATCACGCCCACGGACGACGCCTGTGTGACCACTGCTTCCCAGCCGCCGAAGACGACGACCAGCAGGGTCGCGAGAGGGAGGACCATGGCGGTCGCCACCAGCGGGTGGCGGCGGCCCGAAGGACGGGGGGTGATCCGCGAAACCGGGTACGCCATGGTTCCTCTCCTGTTCGTGTCTGGCAGCGGCGGGTGTCTGACCTCGGGGGACGAGTGCTGCACCCGCCGCTTGTCTTCAACACTAGGCATCCGGAGCCGCCCGGACGTCATGCCCGCGTACCGATTACCGGGCCTACGGGAGGATGACGCCTACCCCGATGGCGTACTCCCCTGGGTGGAGAGGGAGACCTAGGACTGAGGGTCTTCCCTGAGAGGGACCGGCTGCTCGACGAGGGCGAGCAGCCGGCTCGCCATGAAGCGGGCCGTCCGGACGACCACGCCCGTGCGCGTGACTTCGCTCACTTCCACCACCCCTCTCCGCACCGCGGTCTCCACCCTGCGGCCCGTCCTGCTGGCCACCACCTCGTACGTCCGAGTCGTGTCCCCCGCGTCCACGACTATCTCCACACGGTCACCCTTCATCGGTCGAATCCCCCTTGCCTGATTGGATGTTGGAGAATCGTTCGCTTCGGGCCGGTCGCTCCGTCGGCGTCCTGACCACCCCTCAAGTGTCCTCCCCAGCACTGACAATCGATGCCCCCGCGAGGGCGCGGCCTATGAGCACACCGGGGCGTCAATACGTAAGCTGTGCCACGTCGAACGGACGAGGGGACGGACATGGCGATGATGCGGCTCCGGCGCGAGGATCCGCGGATCGTCGGGTCGTTCCGGCTCCACCGCCGGCTCGGGGCCGGTGGGATGGGGGTCGTGTACCTGGGATCCGACCGGCGCGGCCAGCGGGTGGCCCTGAAGGTGATCCGGCCGGACCTGGCCGAGGACCAGGAGTTCCGCTCGCGGTTCGCCCGCGAGGTCTCCGCCGCCCGGCGGATCCGGGGCGGCTGTACGGCTCGACTGGTCGCCGCCGACCTGGAGGCCGACCGCCCGTGGTTCGCCACCCAGTACGTGCCCGGTCCCTCGCTGCACGACCGGGTCGCCGAGGAGGGCCCCCTGCGGGCCGCCGACGTGGCCGCGATCGGGGCAGCGCTCTCGGAGGGCCTGGTCGCCGTCCACGAGGCGGGCGTCGTGCACCGGGACCTCAAGCCGTCGAACATCCTCCTGTCCCCCAAGGGCCCCCGGATCATCGACTTCGGCATCGCCTGGGCCACCGGCGCCAGCACCCTCACCCACGTCGGCACCGCCGTCGGCTCCCCCGGCTTCCTCGCGCCCGAGCAGGTACGGGGCGCGGCCGTCACCCCCGCCACGGACGTCTTCTCCCTCGGCGCCACCCTGGCCTACGCCGCCATGGCGGACTCGCCCTTCGGGCACGGCAGTTCCGAGGTCATGCTCTACCGCGTGGTCCACGAGGAGCCGCAGCTCGGCGGAGTGCCCGACGCGCTGGCGCCGCTCGTCCGGGCCTGTCTGGCGAAGGACCCCGAAGACCGGCCCAGCACCCTTCAGCTGTCCATGCGCCTCAAGGAGATCGCCGCCCGCGAGGCCCAGGGCCTGCCCGTCTCACGTCCTCCGGTGCAGCGAGAGCGTACGGAGTCGTCCACCGGCAGCCGGCCCACGGAGCGGTACACCGAACGCAGCACCGACTCCCGGCCTTCCGCGCCGTCCCGCACCGGCGGCCGGCCCTCCTCCGCCCCACAGTCCCGGCCGGGCGGCCGTCCCTCGGCCTCCCGGCCCGGAGGTGCGCGCACCACCTCGACCGGTCGTCGGCCCGCCAACCCTCGGCTGCTGCGGCAGCGGCTCTTCGTGTTCGTCGTGGTGACGCTCGTCGTCGCGCTGGGGATCGCCGCGGCGCAGGCCCTGCAGGGGTAGTCGTGGGGGGAGGCGTGGGGGTAGGCCTGAGTGAGGGGCGGGCGGGTGTACGTCCCCCTCGCGTCCCGCCCGTCCTTTCGCCGCCCTGTCAGTCCTGTGGGCGGCCGCTCGCCACCGCGTAGAACGCCACCGCCGCCGCCGCGCCCACGTTCAACGAGTCGACACCGTGCGCCATCGGGATGCGGACCCACTCGTCCGCGGCCCGGAGCGCCTGGGTGGACAGGCCGTCGCCCTCCGCGCCCAGCATCAGCGCCGCCCGCTCCAGCTTGTGCGGGGCCGCCACGTCGATCGGAGACGCCTTCTCGTCCGGGGTCAGGGCCAACAGCTTGAAACCCGCCTCCCGTACCGCCTCCAGGCCACGCGGCCAGGTCTCCAGACGGGCGTAAGGAACCGAGAAGACCGCGCCCATCGACACCTTCACGGAGCGGCGGTACAGCGGGTCCGCGCAGTCCGGGGAGAGGATCACCGCGTCCATGCCGAGCGCCGCCGCGCTGCGGAAGATGGCCCCGATGTTGGTGTGGTCGTTCACCGACTCCATCACGGCGACCCGCCGGGCCTGGCGGAGCAGGTCCTCCGCGCTCGGCAGCGGCTTGCGCTGCATGGAGGCGAGGGCGCCTCGGTGCACGTGGTAGCCGGTGACGCGCTCCGCGAGCTCCGGCTGTACCGCGTACACGGGCGCCGGGACCTCGTCGATGACATCGCGCATGGCATCGACCCACTTGGCGGAGAGCAGCATCGACCGCATCTCGTACCCGGCCTGGCGGGCCCGGCGGATCACCTTCTCGCCCTCGGCGATGAACAGGCCCTCCGCGGGCTCACGCCTGCGGCGCAGCTCCACGTCGGTCAGGCCGGTGTAGTCGCTCAGGCGCGGGTCGTCGGGGTCGTCGATCGTGATGAGTTCGGCCACGAGGTGATACTGCCTTGTCCGGGGTGCGGTGCCAATGAGTGTGCGGGGTGGGGGGTGGAGTGGGGGTGGGGGTGGGGTGGAGTGGAGTGGGGGTCAGGTTCGCTAGGGGGTGGGCTTCGTCAGTTTGTGTGGGGCCTCCCGCACGACGTCCCCGATCACGATCACCGCGGGCGGGCGGACCTCCTCCGCCTTGACCGTCTCGGCAACCGTGGCCAGCGTGGCGTCCACACGGCGCTGGGTGGCCGTGGTGCCCTCCTGGACCAGCGCGAGGGGCGTCTCCGGGGACTTGCCGTGCGCGATGAGTGCCTCGGCGATCTTCCCGATCTTGTCCACCCCCATCAGGATCACGAGCGTGCCCGTGAGCTTGGCGAGCGACGCCCAGTCGACGAGGGAACGCGGGTCGTCGGGCGCCACGTGGCCGCTGACGACGGTGAACTCGTGCGCCACCCCGCGGTGCGTGACCGGGATGCCGGCCGCGCCGGGGACCGAGATCGAGCTGGAGATGCCCGGGACGACCGTGCACGCGATGCCCTCCGCCGCCAGCGCCTGGGCCTCCTCCATGCCCCGGCCGAAGACGAACGGGTCGCCGCCCTTGAGGCGCACGACCGACTTGCGCTTCTTCGCGTGCTCGATCAGGGCGTTGTTGATGGCCTCCTGCGCCATGAAGCGGCCGTACGGGATCTTCGCCGCGTCGATCACCTCGACGTGCGGGGGCAGTTCGGCGAGCAGGTCGCGCGGGCCCAGGCGGTCGGCGATGACCACGTCGGCCTCGGCGAGGAGTCGGCGGCCGCGGACCGTGATCAGGTCGGGGTCGCCGGGGCCGCCGCCGACCAGGGCGACGAAGGGGCTGCGGGTGCGGTGCGCGGGGGCGGCGATCGAACCGTCCCGGAGGCCCTCGACGATCGCGTCGCGCACGGCGGCGGAGCGGCGGGGGTCGTGGCCGGTGAGCACGGCCACGGTGACGCCCTCGCTGCGGCCGGTGGCCGGGGTCCAGGCGGTGGCCGCCTCGGCGTCGTCCGAGCGCACGCACCAGGTCTTCGTCCGCTCGGCCTCGGCGGACGCGGCCGCGTTGGCGGCGGGGTCGCTGGTGGCGACGAGCGCGTACCAGGCGTCGGCGATGTCCCCGTCCTCGTAGCGCCGCTTGACCCACGTGATCTCGCCGGTCTCCGCCATGGCCTCGACGGAGGGGGTCGCGGAGGGGGAGATGAGGGTGACCGCCGCGCCGGCCGCGATCAGGGCCGGGAGCCGGCGCTGGGCGACCTGACCGCCGCCGAGCACGACGACGCGCCGGCCGGCGAGGCGGAGGCCTACGGGGTACGCGGGGTGCGTGGCGGAGGTTTCGGCGTCGGCCATGTGGTGCGGCTCCTCGGAGAGCGGGGGTGTGGGCCGCTGCTGCGGTGAAGCGGCTGGTGGGGCGGGGTGCGGGTGCTGCGCCGAGCCCTTTGACCACGATATCGGTCACCGGGGGTGGGCGAGCTGTGACGGATGTCCCTCGCGTGCGTCGTGCGTGGTGCGTGGTGCGTGGTGCGGTGTGCGGCGGCGGCTCCGGGGTGGTGCCGTGCGTGGGGTTCGCCCGGGTGGTGCGTGCCGTGGGGGACGCTCCGGGGCCGCGTTCGGGACTGCATGATTTACGGCGCGCGGAGGATCCTCGGTGCGACGCCCTCGCGCACCACAAATCACGCTTTACGTCCCGAACGCGGCCCCTGCGCGGCCCCCACTCCCGTCGAATGGGGGCGGGGCCGGCGCGCGGGGCCGCTGGTCCTACTTCTCCGTCACGCCCGCCGAGTCGAACGTCGCCACCTCGTGCATCGCCCGGGCCGCGCTCTGCACGATCGGGAGGGCGAGGAGGGCGCCCGTGCCCTCACCGAGGCGGAGGTCGAGGTCGACCAGGGGGCGCAGGCCCAGCTTGTTGAGGGCCGCCACGTGGCCCGGCTCGGCGCTGCGGTGGCCCGCGATGCAGGCCGCGAGGGACTCGGGCGCGATCGCCCGGGCCACCAGCGCGGCCGCGCCGGTCGAGACGCCGTCGAGGACGACCGGGACGCGCAGCGAGGCGGCGCCCAGGATGAGGCCGACGAGCGCCGCGTGCTCCAGGCCGCCGATGGCCGACAGGACGCCGATGGGGTCCGCCGGGTCCGGCTTGTGGAGGTCCAGGGCGCGGCGGACCACGTCCACCTTGCGGGCGTGCATCTCGTCGTTGATGCCCGTGCCGCGTCCGGTCACCTCGACCGGGTCGACGCCCGTGTACACCGAGATCAGCGCGGCGGACGCGGTGGTGTTCGCGATGCCCATCTCACCGGTGAGGAGGGCCTTGTTGCCCGCGGCGACGAGGTCGCGCGCGGTCTCGATGCCCACCTCGATGGCGGCGAGGGCCTCTTCGCGGCTCATCGCCTGGCCGGTGGTGAAGTCGCCCGTGCCCGGGCGGACCTTGCGGGGCAGGAGGCCCGGCGTCGCCGGGAGGTCGGAGGCCACGCCGACGTCGATGACGCAGACCTCGGCGCCGACCTGGTTGGCGAAGGCGTTGCAGACCGCTCCCCCGCCGAGGAAGTTCGCGACCATCTGGCCGGTCACCTCCTGCGGCCAGGCGGTGACACCCTGGGCGTGCACGCCGTGGTCACCGGCGAAGATCGCGACCGCGGCCGGCTCGGGGATGGGCGGCGGGCAGATCCGGGAGAGGCCGGAGAGCTGTGCGGAGATGATCTCCAGCATGCCCAGGGCCCCGGCGGGCTTGGTCATGCGCTTCTGCCGCTCCCACGCCTCGCCGAGCGCCTTGGCGTCCAGCGGGCGGATGTTGCTGACCGTCTCCTGGAGGAGGTCGTGCGGCTCCTCACCGGGCAGCGCCCGGCGGCCGTACGTCTCCTCGTGGACGACCCAGGACAGCGGGCGGCGCTTGGACCAGCCCGCCTGCATCAGCTCGGGCTCCTCGGGGAACTCGTCCACGTAGCCGACGCAGAGGTACGCGACCACTTCGAGGTGCTCGGGCAGGCCCAGCTCGCGCACCATCTCGCGCTCGTCGAAGAAGCTGACCCAGCCGACGCCGAGACCCTCGGCACGCGCGGCGAGCCAGAGGTTCTCGACGGCGAGGGCCGAGGAGTACGGAGCCATCTGCGGCTGCGTGTAGCGGCCCAGAGTGTGCCGGCCGCCCCGCGTGGGGTCGGCGGTCACGACGATGTTGACCGGGGTGTCGAGGATGGCCTCGATCTTCAGTTCCTTGAACTGCTTCGCCCGCGCCTTGGGCAGCGACTTGGCGTACGCCTCGCGCTGGCGCTGAGCCAGTTCGTGCATGGTGCGGCGGGTCTCCGCCGAGCGGATGACGACGAAGTCCCAGGGCTGGGAGTGGCCGACGCTCGGTGCCGTGTGCGCCGCCTCGAGGACGCGGAGCAGCACCTCGTGCGGGATCGGGTCGGAGCGGAAGCCGTTGCGGATGTCGCGGCGTTCCCGCATGACCCTGAGCACCGCCTCGCGCTCCGCGTCGTCGTACGCGGGCGCCGGGGCGGCGGACGCCGGAGCGGGCGTATTGTCCGCCTGCTCCTGGGTGGACTCCGACTGCTCGGGGGCGGGCTCTGACTGCTCGGGGGCGGGCTCCGACTGCTCAGGGGCCGTTTCCGCCTGCTCGGGGGCGGGCTCCGACTGCTCGGGGGCGGGCTCCGAGGGCTGGGGCGTCGGCTCGGGGGCCGTTTCCGCCTGCTCGGGGGCGGTGTCCGCGGGCTCGGGTGTCGGTTCCGGGGTGGACTCCGCCTGCTCGGGCGTCAGCTCGGTGGTGGAGTCCGACTGCTCGGGTGTCGGTTCCGGGGTGGACTCCGGCTGCTCGGGCGTCAACTCGGGGGCCGTGTCCGCCTGCTCGGGGGTCGGTTCCGGGGTGGACTCCGTCAGCTCGGGGGTGGTGTCCGGCTGCTCGGCGGTGGGGGGTTCCGTGGCCGCGGGGGGCTCGGCGATGTGCTCCACGGGGGCGGGCTCGGTGGGGAGTTCCGTCGCCGCGGGGGCCTCGGCGGTGACGGTCTCCGTCGGAGGCGTCTCCGGCTCGGCCATGACCGGGAGTTCGGGCTCCGGCGGGGTCGGCTCCGCTGCCGGTTCGGGGGTGACGTCCGCCGCCGCGGGCTCCTCGATCGGCTCCGGCTCCGGGGTGGGCTCCTCGGCCGGCGGCACCTGTACGGCGACGGCCGGACCGCCGTCGCGGGGGGCCGGGACCGCGGCGGGGGCCTCCTCCACGAGGGCCTCGGGGGCCTCGGTCGGGGTGGGGGCCAGGTGGGGGGTCGTCGGGACCGTCCCCTCGACCGGGACGAACTGGCCGACCGTTTCTGCGGGCACGGTCGCCTGGGGCTGCGGGTCCCACGGCACGGCGCCCTTCGGCGGCACGTCGCCGAGCTGGGGCGCGGCGGGCTGCTCCTGGTGGACGTCGAGGTACTCGAGGCCCGAGGTGGGCGGGCCCGCGACCTGGACCGGCGTCGGCGCGGGGACCGTCACGGCGACCGGTACGGGCGCCGGAGCCGGGGCGGCGGGGCCGCGGTCGGCGAGCGAGCGGACGACTCCGCCGGTCTCCGGGACCGGCGGGCCCATGTGGAGCGGGCGGCGGGCGGGCGGCGGGGTGGCGGCGGCCGGCGGCGCGATGCGTACGGCGCTGAGGTCCACGGAGCCCGAGTCGCGGCCGGCGGCCTCGTGGGCGCCGGTGTCCAGGATCCCGGGCTCGTAGCCGTGGTCGGTCACGGCCTCGACCGGCACGCCGTGCGCGGGGGTCGAGAAGCCCAGGGGGACGCCGTGGGCCGGGGTGGCGACGGGCTCGTGGGCGACCGGAGCCGGCGGGGTCAACGGAGCCTGGGCGGCGAGGGCGTCGGCGATCGGGCCGGCCAGCGGGTCACCGACCGGCGGCATCATGCCGGGGGCCGGGACGGCGACGGGCGGCGCGGGCACGGCGCCCGGCTGGTGCTCGCTCCAGGCGCCCTGGGCGCCCGGCATGAGAAGCAGGTCGTCGTCCTCGGCTGCGTGCTCGGAGGGGTCCAGGAAGGTGTACGCGCCCGGAGCGGGGATGCCCGGCTGCTCGACCATGCCTGCGTTCTCCGGCAGCCCCTCGCCCGGGACCTGGCCGGTGTCCGTCATGCGTACCCCTCGCCCATCGCTTGTGCTCCTTCAGACCTTCGCCCGTCAACAAGAACGAGCGTGCGCGCCGTGCGGCACGAATGACGCGCGGGCACCCCAGCATTGTCGCGGCCATCGGCCGTCGTGACAGGCGGATCCGCCACGGTTTGCTGTGGACTGCGCCACGTCGCGCATCCCCCCGTTGCCCCGTACCACATCAGGGGCCCTATCGGCCCCCTCTGTCCGGATATTGGCGAACAAAACACCGAAGGCCCGGGCGCGGTACAACGACAGGCCAGCCTACCTGGCCGGTGGGGCGGCATGGTCAGGGGGCGCGGTCGATCCGGCGTCCGGAGAGCAGGAAGACCACGGTGCGGTCGCGTTCCGACCAGTCGTCGGGGTCGAGGCCGACGCTCTGGAGAAGGGCGCATTCGACGTCGTAGCCGCCCTCTGCGAGGGCCGCGCCGACGGCCTCGGCCTCGTCGCGGGTGGAGGCGTGGGCGACGATCCGTTCGGGCCTGCGGTCGGTGCAGGCGGTGACGACGGGCACGCCGCCGCCGCCGATCCGTACGACGTCGGGTTCGGGCAGCCGTTCCAGGACGTGCGGGGCCCGGCCGCGTACGGCCTGGAGCTGGACGCCGTGGCGTCGGGCGGCCGCTTCCGTCCGGGCGCAGGCCTCCGGGTCGGCGTCCACGGCTATGACGGCGGCCCCGAAGCGGGCCGCCTCGACGGAGAGGGCTCCCCCGCCGCAGCCGATGTCCCAGACGAGGTCGCCGACGCGGGGGCCGAGGCGGGCGAGCTGGGCGGCGCGCAGGGTGCGGTCCTCGCCGCTGCCGCCGTGTGCGGGGTCTTCGGGGGGCAGGGCCCAGCCGCGTACGGCCGGGGTCTCCTGGCCCATGAGCCAGCCGCCGGGCGGTGCTCCGGCGGTGCCGCCGATGACGATGACGACGTTGGGGTCGCGCCAGACGTGGTCGGCGGCCTTGTCGGAGGTGAGGACGGTGACCTGTTCGCGGTCGGTGCCGAGTTCCTCGCAGATGACGAAGGTGCGGTGGACGCCTTCGAGGAGGAGGGCGAGTTCGGCGGGTCCGGCGCCGGGTGAGGTGAGGACGGCGACCTTCGGGTGGGCGCGGCAGACGTTCACGGCGCGGCGCAGGGTGCGCTGGTGGGCGACGACGACCCGGGCGTCGTCCCAGGGCATGCCGGCGCGGGCGAAGGCGGCGGCGACGGAGGAGACGGCGGGGACGACCTCGACCTCGAGCCCGTGTTCGGGGGCGCGCAGGGTGCGGACGACTCCGAAGAAGCCGGGGTCGCCGTCGGCGAGGACGACGGCGGTGCCGCGGTGTCCGGCGATGCGGCGGGCGGCGAGGTCGACGCTGCCGAGGCGGATCCGCTCGGCGGCGCGGGGGACCTCGGGCAGGGCGAGGTGGTGCGCGGCGCCCGCCACGAGCGTGGCGGCGGAGAGCGCGGACCGGGCCGCTGCGGTGAGGGGCGAGCCGTCCCAGCCGATCACCGTGACCCGGTCGGCCATCGTCTTCTGTCTCCTGAGGTCTTGTCGCAGGTCGGGGGCGACACGAGGGTACCCGTGATCGGTGGCGGGCTCAGCTCCAGTCGGTGAAGGAGGAGTATCCGGCCTCCGCCATCTGGTCCTCGACCCCTTCGAGGTCCTCGGGGAGCAGTCCCCAGACGATGAAATCGGTGCGCAGGTCGGCCCAGGTGCCGTCCTCGGTGCGGGTGCGGGCTATGCAGGCGTTTCTGAGGACGCCTTCGCTGATGCAGCCGATCTTCTGGGCGACCTGCTGGGAGGCGGTGTTGTCGGCGGCGGTGCGCAGCTCGATGCGTTCGAAGCGCTGGTCGCCGAAGAGCCACTGGGCGGTGGCGAGGGCGGCTTCGGTGGCGTACCCCTCGCCGCGGGCCCAGGGGGCGACGATGTAGGAGAGCTCGGTGGAGCGGACCCGCCAGTCGGTGTGGCTGAGCTGGATGATGCCGACGAGGCGCTGGGTGAGGAATTCGGTGACGGCGAGGTCGAGGCCGCGTCCCGCGGTGCGTTCGGTGGGGGCGTACTCGGCGATCCAGCGGTGGGCGGCGTCCTCGGTGTAGGGCTGGGGGACGGCGGTCCATGCGGCGACCATCTCGTCGTTCATCATCTCGGCGAGGGCGGGAGCGTCCACGTCTTCGAGCGCGCGCAGCACCAACCGGTCCGTGTTGATGGAGATGTCCGGAAAGGTGGTAGTCATGCGCAGCTCCATGCCGTGGACCGTCCGAATCGACCGTGAACGCACAGCATGCAGCATGCAGAGGTCGGTGCGCATGACCGGGTCCGATGTGGCGTCAGATGACGGGGTGTTACGGCGAAGGCCCCGCGCACCCGGAGCGGGTGCGGGGGGCCTTCGGCACAGGAACCGTACGGCGGGCCTTACTTGGCGACGGCGCCGAAGGCCGGGATGACCGAGCCGTTGTAGGTGTCCTCGATGTACTTCTTCACCTCGGGCGAGTTGAGGAGCTTGGCGAGCTTCTGCACGCGGGCGTCCTTCTCGTTGCCCTCCTTGACGGCGAGGAAGTTGGCGTACGGGTTGCCCTCGGCCTTCTCGATGGCGATGGCGTCCTTGGCCGGGGAGAGCTTGGCCTCGATGGCGTAGTTGCCGTTGATGACGGCGGCGTCCACGTCGTTCAGGGCGCGGGGCACGGTGGCGGCCTCCAGCTCCTTGAACTCCAGGCCCTTCTTGTCGGTGATGTCGGAGAGCTTGGCGTTGGTGCCGACGCCGTCCTTGAGGGTGATGAGGCCGTTCTCGGCAAGCAGCTGGAGGGCGCGACCGCCGTTGGTGGTGTCGTTGGGGACGGCGATGGTCTGGCCGGCCTTGATGTCCGAGAGCGCCTTGACCTTCTTGGAGTAGAGGCCGAGGGGCTCCAGGTGGACGTTGACCACCGGGACGATGGTGGTGTTGTTCTTCTTGTTGAAGTCGTCGAGGTACGGCTTGTGCTGGAAGAAGTTGGCGTCGACCTGGCCGGACTGGGTGGCGGTGTTCGGCAGGACGTAGTCCGTGAACTCCTTCACCTCCAGCTTCAGGCCCTCCTTCGCGGCGAGGTTGTCCTTGACGTAGTTGAGGATGTCGGCGTGCGGCGTCGGGGACGCGGCGACGACGAGCGGCTTGTCGGCGGAGCCGGCCGCGTCCTTGGCGGAGGACGGGTCCGAGGCGGTGCCGCAGGCGGTGAGGCCGAGGGCGAGCGCGGCGGTGGCGGCGATACCGGCGGTGAGCTTGATGTTCTTACGCACGAAAAGTGCCTCTTTCTGGTGGTGCGGTGGACGCCTGGACAACAAGTCCGGGCACTTCTTCGAAGGACGAAGTCTGGGGTTACGCGGTCCGGCCGCGGCGGGCGAGGAGCCGGACGGCGAGGTCGCCGATGAGCTGGACGACGGTGACGATCGCGATCAGGACGACGACGGTGACCAGCATGAACTGAGTGTCGAAGCGCTGGTATCCGTAAGTGATCGCCTTGGAGCCGAGGCCCTCGCCGCCGACCGCGCCGGCCATCGCGGAGTAGCCGATGAGCACGATGACGGTGGTGGTGATCCCGGAGATCAGCGAGGGCAGCGCCTGCGGCAGCAGCACCTTGCGGATGATCGTCGGTACGGAGCCGCCCATGGACTGGACGGCCTCGACGAGCCCGTGGTCGACCTCGCGGATCGAGGTCTCGACGAGGCGCGCGAAGAACGGGATGGCGCCGATGGCGAGCGGCACGATCATCGCGGTGGGGCCGATGAAGGTGCCGACGACGAAGGTCGTGAAGGGGATCAGGGCGATCAGCAGGATGATGAACGGCAGCGAGCGGCCGATGTTCACGATCACGCCGACGACCTTGTTGACCACCGTGTTCTGCAGCAGTCCGCCCTTGTCCGTGAGGACGAGGAGGATGCCGAGCGGCAGTCCGCCGAGGACGGTGACGACCGTGGCCCACAGGACCATGTAGAGGGTGTCGACGGTGCCCTGCTCCAGGAGGGGCTGCATCTCCGACCAGGTCACTTGGCACCTTCCTTGACGAGCACGGCGCCGGCGGGGGCGTCCTCTTCGACGATGTCGACCTGGAGGCCCTGCTCGCGCAGGAAGCCGACGGGCACGACGTTCTCCTCGTAACGGCCGGGCAGTTCGATCCGCATCCGGCCGATCTGCTTGCCGCCGACGGTGTCCATGGCTGCGCCGAGGATCGAGATGTCGATGTTGTACGTACGGGAGAGCTGGGAGATCACCGGCTGGGTGGCGGCCTCGCCGTGGAAGGTGACGTCGACGACCGTGCGGTCGGGGCCGGTGGCGGCGCCGCTGACCGGGAAGAGTTCGGCGGCCAGCTCGGAGCCGGGGGTGGCGAGCAGTTCGCTCACGGTGCCGGACTCGACGATGCGGCCCTTCTGCATCAGCGCGGCCGAGTCGCAGATCGTCTTGACGACGTCCATCTCGTGCGTGATGAGCAGGACGGTGAGGCCGAGCTGCCGGTTGAGGTCGCGCAGCAGCTGGAGGATGGAGCGGGTGGTCTCCGGGTCGAGGGCGCTGGTGGCCTCGTCGGAGAGCAGGACCTTGGGGTTGCCGGCCAGGGCGCGGGCTATGCCGACGCGCTGCTTCTGGCCGCCGGAGAGCTGGCCGGGGTAGGCCTTGGCCTTGTCGGAGAGGCCGACGAGGTCGAGGAGTTCCAGGGCGCGGCGGGTGCGCTCGGCGCCGGAGACGCCGAGGATCTCCAGGGGGAGTTCGATGTTGTCCTTGACCGTGCGGGAGGACAGCAGGTTGAAGTGCTGGAAGACCATGCCGATGCTGCTGCGCGCGCGGCGCAGGTCCTTGCCGGCGCGGCGGCCGGTGGCGGCGAGCGCGGTGAGGTCGACGCCGTCCACGGTCACGGTGCCGGAGGTGGGGCGCTCCAGGAGGTTGACGCAGCGGATGAGCGAGGACTTGCCGGCGCCGCTCTGGCCGATCACGCCGAAGACCTCGCCCTCGCGGACGTGGAGGTCGACACCGTCCAGAGCGGTGACCTGGCGGCCTCGCGACTCGTAGACCTTGGTCAGGCCCGAAGTGGTGATCACAGGGGTTTCCGTCACTGTCGAGTGCACGGCGCGGGGTCCGCCGGGCACGGGGCATTCGTCGTTCGGACAGTCAGGCGCAGATCGGCCGCTTCGGTGGATGAACCGGAGGCAGCGCGTGCGCGGGGCGGGCACGGTCCGGCGCCGGTTTCGGCGGGCGGATCGGCTCGGCCGTCGGGGTCTCGCTTCGGGGCGCGAGGCTCGGCGGGGGCCCTCAGAAGGCGCACATTCGACACATACAACGAGCACCGGGCGTCAGGTTCGCCTCGGTCGCAAGGGTGCGGCTGCT
Organism: Streptomyces sp. NPDC047981; assembly: GCF_040653315.1. Classification (NCBI taxonomy): domain Bacteria; kingdom Bacillati; phylum Actinomycetota; class Actinomycetes; order Kitasatosporales; family Streptomycetaceae; genus Streptomyces; species Streptomyces sp. NPDC047981. The sequence goes on from NZ_JBEZNQ010000029.1 coordinate 43,294, forward strand.
CGTCGTGGTCATGTCTGCAAGTAAAGCACGCGGGGGTACGACGACTTCGGGGGTGTCCGAATAGCGGACGTCGTTGAGACATCATGCGGACACCCCCGGTGGGTGTCAGAGGCCGAGGACGAGCTCCACTCCCCCGTCCGTGGCCTGCGCGGACACGGCGGAGAGGTCGGTCACGACGTAGTCGGCGTCGAGTTCGGCGCGGTCGTGGGTTGTGGCCAAGGCCACGGTCCGCATGCCCGCGGCGCGGCCGGCGGCGAGGCCCGCGGGGGCGTCCTCGAAGACCACGCAGGCGGCCGGGTCGACGCCGAGCCTGGCCGCGGCGAGGAGGAAGGGCTCCGGGTCGGGCTTGCCGCGGGTGATGTCGTCGGCGGCGACGAGGGCGGGGAAGTCGATGCCGGCCTCGCGCAGCCGCGCCTCGCCGAGCGGGCGGGTCGCGGAGGTGACGACGGCCCAGCGGTCGGCCGGGAGCGAGGAGAGGAGTTCCTTGGTACCGGGGAGCAGCTCGACCCCGCCGGGGACGTCCTCGACCTCCAGCTGCTCGATGCGGCGCAGGGCGCCCGGCACCCGGGCGGCGGGCAGCAGGTCGGCGATGATCTCGGCGGCGGGCCTGCCGTGCAGTTCGACGCGGGCGAAGTCCTCGGCCGTGATCCCGTACTCCCCGGCCCATCGGGTCCAGCAGCGGTACACGGACGCCATGGAGGAGACGAGGGTTCCGTCGTTGTCGAACAGGAGGGCTTCCGCGCGTATCTTCATGGCTCCCGACCCTACGGGGCGGGTGGGGGGCGAGCGCATCGGGCCTTTCGGCCCGTAATACCCTCGGGCGCATGCTTGACGTCCTGACGGTCGCGGTCTCGGTGGCCGCGCTCGCCCTCGCCGCCTGGTGCGGCTTCGCCTTCACCCGCGACCAGCCGACCAAGGACTGGCACTTCATCGGCATGGCCGTGGTGACGTTCCTCGCCCTGGTGCAGCTGGTCGTCGGGATCGTGCAGCTCTCGCGCGGCGAGAAGGCCGAGGAGGGCACGACGATCTTCGTGGCCTATCTGCTGGGCGCGCTGTGCGCGGTGCCCGCGGCGGGCTTCATGTCGTTGACGGAGCGCAGCCGGTGGGGTTCGGCGACGGTGGCGGCGAGCGGGGTCGTGCTCGCGGTCCTGGAAGTACGTCTCTTCGACATCTGGACGGTGGGCTGATGACCGCGACCGAGGGGACGAGCGTGGGGACGCGGCTCGTCAAGGGCCCGGGCATGCTGCTGGTCTGGCTGTACGGGGTCATGTCGGTCGGCGCGGTCTCGCGCTCGATCTACCAGATCGCGACGGAGTTCGACCGGGCGCCGCTGGCCTACGCGCTGTCGGCGGTGGCGGCCGTGGTGTACGCCTTCATCACGTACACCCTCGTCCGCGGCGGGGAGACGGCCCGCAGGGCGGCGCTGGTGTGCTGCGCCGCCGAGCTGGTGGGCGTGCTGACCGTGGGGACGTGGACGCTGGCCGATCCGTCCGCCTTCCCCGACGCCACGGTCTGGTCGGACTACGGCTACGGCTACATCTTCATCCCGGTCCTGCTGCCGGTGACCGGGATCTGGTGGCTGCGGCGGTCGCGGACGACCGCCGCCCAGGCTGCCTAGGCGGCCTTCTCCAGGGTCACGAGCGTGAGCCGGGGGCCGATCTCGCGGGCGGCGACCTGCTCGTACCCCTTGCTGCGGTAGAGCCGGAGGTTGCCCTCGCTGCGGTGGCCGGTGAAGAGCTGGAAGCGCTTGGCGGTGGGCGCCGGGTCGGCGGCGAAGTGGCTCTCGATGGCGTCGAGGAGCCGGCCGCCCAGGCCGTGGCGCTGCATGCGCGGGTGGACGATGAGCTTGGCGATCCGTACGGTGCCGGCCTCGTCGACCCGGCCGCGGACGGAGGCGACGATCTCGTCGCCGAGGCGGGCCACGAGCGCGTAGCCCTCGGCGATCTCGGCGCGCAGGGATTCGAGGGTCTGGGTGAGCGGCTCGATGGCGTAGTCGCCGTAGAGCTCCGCCTCACTCTGGTAACAGAGGTACTGCAACTTCAGTATGTGCTCCGCGTCCTGCGCGTCAGCCGCTGAGATGGTCACGCTCATGCCCATGTGCGCATGCCTCCCGCTCACCTGGTCCACCGGTCGGTCTCCCGCACCCTTCCCCTCGGGGTCGTCGCAGGAACCTCTGCAGCCAGCATTCTGCGCAGGCATCCCAGGCAACGGGAACGCATGGGCCCCAGACTGCCCTGTGAGATACCCAACTCTCCTGCGATTTCTCGGTAGGTGGGGTCTGTCGGGTCGAGCATCGCGGTGAGCAGCCGGGGGCAGTGACCGGGGGTACGGCGGACGGCGGCGCGGACGGCACGGCGGCGCTCGGTGGTGAGGGCGGTGCTCTCGGGAGTGGCGTCCCGCGCCTCGTCGGCCTCCTCCCCCCGGTACGGGCGCTCCCGCAGGGCGGCGCGCCGGGCGCGGCGGGCCTCGGCGCGGACGGCGCGGCGGAGCCAGTCGGCGGGGTGGGTGGGGGCGTCGTCGTCCCGGAGGCGTTCGAGGAGCCGTAGCCACACCGCTTGTTCGAGGTCGCCCGCCTCGACGCCGGCGGCGGGGGCCTCGGCCTTCGATTCCGCGGCGAGGAGGGGGGCCAGGGTACGGAGGAGGTGGGTCATGCCCGGCACGATGCCGGGGCGGGCCGGAGCGGTTGCGGGACGGGCCGCAAACCACCCGGTCGGGCGTTCCGACCGGGTGGCGCGGGGATCGGCGTCCGCGGGCTCGGCGCGTGCCGGTGCCGGGGCTCAACTCGTGCCGGTGGCCGGGGCTCAGCGCGTGCCGGCGTCCTCGGCCGCGAGGAGGGCGGTGTCCGGGTTGTCGGAGAAGATGCCGTCGATGCCGGTCGCCAGGTAGGTCTTCAGGGCGCCGAAGACGTCGCCGTACGCGTTCGGGTCGGTGCCGCGCCGGAAGTCGGCGGGCAGGAAGCTGTTCTCGTTGCGCTGGGTGTACGGGTGGAGGATCAGGCCCTGCGCGTGGGCGTCGCGCACCAGGGTGGTCGGGGTGCCGAGCTTGCCGGTCGCGTCGCGCGGGATGACCAGGTCCAGGGTGGGGCCGATGCCCTGGGCGTAGGAGGCGATCCACCGAAGGCCCTGCGGGGTGACCAGGTCGGCGACGGTGCGCGGGTCGCCGGCCTGGACGAAGTCCCAGGGGCGGCTGCTCGCGGCGGAGAGCAGGACGACGCGCGGCGAGTTCACCAGCTTGGCGAGGCGCTGGATGCTGCTGGGCTCGAAGGACTGGAGGAAGACCGGGGAGTCGGCGCGGTGGCGGCCGTAGCGGCGCAGCAGCTTGGCGAGGGGCTCCTCCAGGCCGAGGCCGAGGGAGCGGAAGTACGTGGGGTGCTTGGTCTCGACGTGCAGCCAGACCGGGCGGCCCCGGCGGCGGCCCTCGGACTCGGCCCAGCGGAGCACCTCCTCGAAGGTGGGGATCTGCCAGCGGCCGTCGTAGAGGGTGTTCTCCTGGCGGACGGCCGGGATGCGCTCCTTGGCGCGGAGGGTCTTCAGCTCGGCGAGGGTGAAGTCCTCGGTGAACCAGCCGGTGTACGAGACGCCGTCGACGGACTTGGTGGTCCTGCGGGAGGCGAACTCGGGGTGGTCGGCGACGTCGGTCGTGCCGGTGATGTCGTTCTCGTGGCGGCAGACCAGGTGGCCGTCCTTGGTCGGGACGAGGTCCTGCTCGATGACGTGGGCGCCGAGGTCCAGGGCGAGCTGGTAGGAGCCGAGCGTGTGCTCGGGGCGGTAGCCGCTGGCGCCGCGGTGCGCGATCACCGTGGGGGCGGGGAGGGAGCGGTAGCCGTGGCCGTGGCCGTGGCCGTGTCCACGGTCCTGGGTTCCGCCCTGTGCCTCGGCGGCCTGCGCCGGGCCGGCGGCGAGGACCGCGGAGGCGCCGAGGACGGCGGCTCCGGCCACCCCGGTGACGGCCGCGCCCGCCGCTCCGAGGACCGTGCGCCGAGCGGGGCTCGCGTGCTCACCCTGGGTCATGAAGGCTCCTTCGATGTGATGTCCCGCACCTGTCAAACGCGGCTCCGACAGTAGGCAGTCGGTCCCTCCACGCGACAGACCTGGGCCGAACACAGCGGAAACACACGTCAACACTGCGTATCCACTCGATGAACCCGATGTGCGCGCGAGGACGACCCGCGAGTATCGTCCTCACCTGCACAGCCCCTGTACGACGCCGTCCCCGCCCCCGACACCGGAGGAACCGTTGTCCCGTCTCGCACTCATCAAGGCAGTGCTCGGACCGCTCCTGCGCCTGATGTTCCGCCCCCGTGTCGACGGCGCGGAGAACATCCCAGGGACGGGTCCGGTGATCCTCGCGGGCAACCACCTCACCTTCATCGACTCGATGATCATGCCGATCTGCATCGACCGGCCGGTCTTCTTCATCGGCAAGGACGAGTACGTCACGGGCAAGGGGCTGAAGGGCCGCCTGATGGCCTGGTTCTTCACCAGCGTCGGCATGATCCCGGTGGACCGCGACGGCGGCCGCGGCGGTGTCGCGGCGCTGATGACGGGCCGCCGGGTGCTCGAGGAGGGCAGGATGTTCTCCATCTACCCGGAGGGCACCCGCTCCCCCGACGGCCGGCTGTACCGGGGCCGTACGGGCATCGCGCGGCTGACGCTGATGACCGGCGCTCCGGTGGTCCCGTTCGCGATGATCGGCACGGACAAGATCCAGCCCGGCGGCGCGGGCCTGCCCCGGCCGGGCCGGGTGACGGTCCGCTTCGGTGAGCCGATGGAGTTCTCACGGTACGAGGGCATGGACCGCGACCGCTATGTGCTGCGCGCGGTGACGGACTCGGTGATGGCCGAGGTGATGCGCCTGTCGGGCCAGGAGTACGTGGACATGTACGCCACGAAGGCGAAGGCCGCGTAGCCGTACGCGAGAAGGCATGCAGAGGGGCCCCGCACGGACGTCGTTCCGTGCGGGGCCCCTCTGCGTCCAGCGGGCTCAGTGCTCGATGCCGTCCGCCAGCTTCTGGCCCTTCAGGAGGAACCAGGCCGCGACGGCCGTCGCGAGGAGCACCGCGGCGCCGACGCCGGCCGCCATGTTGAGGCCGTCGACGAAGGCCTCCTGGGCCGTGGACACCAGGGCGTTCGCCGAGTCGGGGGCGAGGCCCGCGGAGGCCTCGACCGCGCCGCCGAGCGACTCGTGCGCCGCCGCGGCGGCGTCCGCGGGGACGCCCGCCGGGGTCACGAAGCCCTGGTAGACGCCGGTGACGATCGAGCCGAGGAGGGCGATGCCGAGGGCGGCGCCCAGTTCGTACGCGGTCTCGGAGACGGCGGACGCCGAACCCGCCTGCTCCTTGGGCACGCTGGACAGGATCACGTCCGCCGTGACGGTGAACGAGAAGCCCGCGCCGAGGCCGACGACGAGGAGGGCCGCGCCGAGCAGGGGATAGCCGGTCTCCTTGTGGATCACGGTGACCACGGCGAGGGCGAGCCCGATCGCCGCGAGACCGCCGGTCACCACGCCCCGTACGGAGAACCGGCGGGCGTACCGGCCGGCGACCAGACCGGTGACCACCGCGCCGATGGCGGCGGGCAGTTCGGCCAGACCGGCCTCCAGCGGCTCACGGCCCTGGACGAGCTGGAGGAACTGGGACAGGAAGAAGACGAGGCCGGACAGTCCGAAGACGGTGAGCAGGTCGGCGAGGACCGCGCCCGAGAAGCCGCGGTGCTTGAACAGCCGCATGTCGAGCAGGGGTGCGGTCAGCCGGTGCTGACGGCGGACGAAGGCCCACAGGGCGGTGGCGCCGATGAGGGCGGCGGCGCCGATCTCCCAGGACAGACCGTGGGAGGCGGCTTCCTTCACCGCGTATACGACGCCGATGACGCCGACGAGCGAGAGCCCGACGCTGATCAGGTCCCAGGGACCCGCGACCGGGTTCTTGGACTCGGGCAGCAGCTTGATGCCGACGAGGACGAGGGCGGCCATGACGGGCAGGTTGATGAGGAAGACCGAGCCCCACCAGAAGTGCTGGAGCAGCGCTCCGCCGACGACCGGGCCGACGGCGGCGCCGGCCGAGGCGGTGGCGCCCCAGATGCCGATGGCGAGGCTGCGCTCCTTGGGGTCGTGGAAGATGTTCCGGATCAGCGCCAGGGTCGACGGCATCAGGGTGGCGCCGGCGACACCGAGGAGGGCGCGGGCGACGATCATCATCTCGGGGCTGGTGGCGTAGGCGTTGAGCACCGAGACGGCGCCGAAGGCGGTCGCGCCGATCAGGAGGAGCTTCTTGCGGCCGATCCGGTCACCGAGGGAGCCCATGGAGACGAGGAGTCCGGCGATGACGAAGGAGTAGATGTCGCCGATCCAGAGCAGCTGGGTGCCGGTCGGCTTCAGCTCCTCGCTCAGGGCGGGGGTGGCGAGCCCGAGGACGGTCGCGTCCACCGCGACCAGCAGGACCGCGAGGACGAGGACGGACAGGGCGAGCCAGCGGCCGGGGCTCTTCACCTCGGTCCCTGTCGTCGGGTTCAGTTGGCGGGTGCCGCTCATTTCTCCACGCTCCGTCGTGCGCCACCGAGCATCAGCTCGGTGATCATGTATTGGAAGTCCTTGGCCGCGACGCGGCCGTCCATGACGGCCCAGGCGCAGGAGGACGCGAGGCCGTACAGGGCCTCGGTGAGCCACGCCGGGCTCAGGTCGATGCGGAAGGTGCCCTCTTCCTGACCGCGTCTGAAGAGGTCGCTGACGCGGGCGTCGAGGCGTGCCCAGCCCGCGTTGACGTGGTCGCCCTCGAAGAGCTGGTTCTCGGTGACGAGGAAGGCCATCAGCTGGGCGTTGGGCTCGATCTTCGCGACGAGGCGCCGCATGGCCTCGTCGGCCGGCCCCTCGTCGAGCTCCGCCGCGTCGAGCGCGGCCTCGAACTCTTCGATACCCATCGCTTCCAGCGCCCTGACCAGGGCGTCCCGCCCCGCGAAGTGCCGGTGCAGGGTCGCCCGACCGATCCCCGCGGCCCGGGCGACCTCGTCCATGGTGGCGGTCGACTTCCGGGAGAGCAGGGCGGCGGCGGCGAGAAGCACCTGGGCGCGATCGACTGTCATGAGACAACCATACACCGAATGAGACGTTGATGTCTCATTCGATAAATCCACGACTCACCCGTGTCGACCGGTCGCGCGTGGACGACGACGGCGGCCCACCTACGAGCGGGAGTACGTGGCGGAGAAACACGTCGCCGCCCCCTCCTCACGCGTGTCGGCCCTCGGCCAGGGATGCTCCGGCCGGGATGTCGACGCGCTCGTGGAGTGGGCGGCGGCGGTGTGACGGGGGTGGGGGTGGGGGCTACTGCTTGGCGGTGGACCAGGCGTGCTGGATCACCAGGTCCGCCTTGACCTCGACCAGCTGGGCGGCGACCGCCGACGGGGCCGTGCCGCCGCGGCCGTCGCGGGAGGCGAGCGCGCCCGGGACGTTGAGGACCGTGCGGACCTCGGGGGTGAGGTGCTCGGAGATCTTGCCGAACTGCTCGTCCGTGAGCTCGTCCAGCTCCTTGCCCTCCGCCTCGGCGACCTTCACGCACTCGCCGGCCACCTCGTGCGCCACCCGGAACGGCACGCCCTGCTTGACCAGCCACTCGGCGATGTCGGTCGCGAGCGAGAAGCCCGCCGGGGCCAGCTCCTCCATCCGCTCCCGGTTCACGGTGAGCGTGGCCATCATGCCGGTGAAGGCCGGCAGCAGGACCTCCAGCTGGTCGCAGGAGTCGAAGACCGGCTCCTTGTCCTCCTGCAGGTCGCGGTTGTACGCGAGCGGCAGCGCCTTGAGCGTGGCCATCAGGCCGCTCAGGTTGCCGATCAGGCGGCCCGACTTGCCCCGCGCCAGCTCGGCGATGTCCGGGTTCTTCTTCTGCGGCATGATCGACGAGCCGGTGGAGAAGGCGTCGTGCAGCGTCACGAAGGAGAACTCCTTCGTGTTCCAGATGATGATCTCCTCCGCGATGCGGGAGAGGTTGATCCCGATCATCGCGGTGATGAAGGCGAACTCGGCGACGAAGTCGCGCGAGGCCGTGCCGTCGATGGAGTTGCCCGCCGAGCCCCGCTCGAAGCCGAGGTCCTTGGCGACCGCCTCCGGGTCGAGCCCGAGGGAGGAACCGGCCAGGGCGCCGGAGCCGTACGGCGAGACCGCCGTACGGGTGTCCCACTGCCGCAGCCGCTCCGCGTCCCGGGAGAGGGACTGGACATGGGCGAGGACGTGGTGGGCGAAGAGCACCGGCTGGGCGTGCTGGAGGTGCGTCCGGCCGGGCATGGCGACGTCCGCGTGCGCCTCGGCGAGGCCCACGAGGGCGTCCTGGAGGTCGGCGATCAGACCGCCGATGATCCGGGCGTGGTCGCGCAGGTACATCCGGAAGAGCGTGGCTACCTGGTCGTTGCGGGACCGGCCGGCGCGCAGTTTGCCGCCGAGGTCCGCCCCGAGGCGCTCCAGCAGGCCCCGCTCCAGCGCGGTGTGGACGTCCTCGTCGGCGATGGTGCCCACGAAGGAGCCGTCGGCGACATCGGCCTCCAGCTGGTCGAGGCCGGCCAGCATGCGCGTCAGCTCGTCCTCGGTGAGCAGCCCGGCCTTGTGGAGCACGCGCGCGTGGGCGCGGGAACCGGCGATGTCGTAGGGCGCGAGACGCCAGTCGAAGTGGACCGACGCGGACAACTTCGCCAGTGCCTCGGCCGGGCCGTCGGCGAAACGGCCGCCCCAGAGCCGGACGTCACCGTTGTTGCTGCTCACAGCTACTGCTCCTCAGGAGGTGGATAACAGGCCGCCTCCCCGGTCCCTGCGGTGGGGAGGCGGCTGTGGAACGAATCGTGGTCAGGCGAGGTCACGCCGGGCGGCGATCTTCGCCGAGAGGGCGAAGATGTCGATGAAGCCCTGCGCCTTGGACTGGTCGAAGGTGTCGCCCGAGTCGTAGGTGGCGAGGTTGAAGTCGTACAGCGACTCCTCGGACCGTCGGCCGGTGACGACGGCGCGGCCGCCGTGCAGGGTCATCCGGACCTCGCCGGTGACGTGCTGGTTTGCTTCCTGGATGAAGCCGTCGAGCGCGCGCCTGAGCGGGGAGAACCACAGCCCGTCGTAGACGAGTTCGCCCCAGCGCTGTTCGACCTGCCGCTTGTAGCGGGCGAGTTCGCGCTCGACGGTGACGTTCTCCAGCTCCTGGTGGGCCGTGATGAGGGCGATCGCGCCGGGAGCCTCGTACACCTCGCGGGACTTGATGCCGACGAGCCGGTCCTCGACCATGTCGATCCGGCCGATGCCCTGGGCGCCGGCGCGCTCGTTGAGCTGCTGGATCGCCTGGAGGACGGTGACGGGCGTGCCGTCGAGGGCGACGGGGACGCCCTCCTCGAAGGAGATGACGACCTCGTCCGCCTCGCGCGGGACGGCCGGGTTCGAGGTGTACTCGTAGATGTCCTCGATCGGCGCGTTCCAGATGTCCTCGAGGAACCCGGTCTCGACGGCCCGTCCGAAGACGTTCTGGTCGATGGAGTACGGGGACTTCTTGCTGGTCGCGATCGGCAGGTCGGCCTTCTCGGCGAAGGCGATGGCCTTGTCCCGGGTCATCGCGTAGTCCCGGACCGGGGCGATGCAGGTCAGGTCGGGGCCGAGGGCCTGGATGCCGGCCTCGAAGCGGACCTGGTCGTTGCCCTTGCCGGTGCAGCCGTGGGCCACGGTCCCCGCGCCGTGCTTCTTGGCGGCGGCGACGAGGTGCTTGACGATGGCGGGCCGGGAGAGGGCGGAGACGAGGGGGTAGCGGTCCATGTAGAGGGCGTTCGCCTTGATCGCGGGGAGGCAGTACTCCTCGGCGAACTCGTCCTTGGCGTCCGCGACCTCGGCCTCGACGGCCCCGCAGGCGAGGGCCCGCTTGCGGATGACGTCCAGGTCCTCGCCGCCCTGACCGACGTCGACGGCGACGGCGATCACCTCGGCGCCGGTCTCCTCGGCGATCCAGCCGATGGCGACGGAGGTGTCCAGGCCACCGGAGTAGGCGAGTACGACACGCTCGGCCACGGGTTTCTCCTTACCTTGCAGGCGCTGACGCACGCACGGACGCAAGCAACGCTTGATATGCATGAGTATGCAGAACTCTGCATGTTTCGTCAATCCATGGCTGAGCGAGTGCGGATATTCGCAGGTGGGGGCGGCACAGGCGGATTACAGTCCCGCGCATGACGACGTTCGACATCGCCCTGCCCGGGGAGAGCGCACCCCCGTCGCGGTGGCTCGATCTGGATCGGGCCGTCCGCGACGCGCTGCGGTTCGGCCGGGCGGTGCCGCTCGGCCCGGTGGGGCCGGTCGACGCGGCGGCGCGCGGACTCGCGGCGGCGCTCTGCCACCCTTCGGGGCCGGAGCGCGAGGCGGCGCTCACGCGGGTGCCCGCAGCTCCCCCGGAGGTGCGGGCGGACGTGCTGCCGCTGGTGGCGGTCCGCTGCGCGGACTGGGCCGAGCCCGTACGGGAGCGCGCCCTGGAGGTTCTGCGGGAGGCTCTCGGGCGGCCGCTTCCCCCGCACGTCCTCACCGCCACCGCCGGTTTGGTCCTCGCGGCGGGCGGGCGCTCGCCCTGCTGGAGGAGGCGCTGGGAGCCGTCGACGCGGTGTCGCTCGGGGCGCTGCTCGCCGCGCCGGACCCGGCGACGCGCCGGTTCGCCCACTGCTGGGCGGGCGCGAACGGGCGGCTGACCTTGGCACAGCTCGCCCGCACGGCCGCCACGGACCCGGACGTGCTCGTGCGGGAGGAGTGCGCGGAGGCGGTCCTGGCCGCCGTGCGCGCGGGCGCGGACCCCGCGCTCCTCGATCCCCTGCTGGGGGCCAGGTGGCCGGGCGTCCGGTCGGCGGGGGTGACCGCGCTGCACGGAGCCGGGCGCCACGGGGAGGCGGAAGGGTTCCTGGCGGACCGCTCGGGGCTGGTGCGGGCCTGCGCACGGTGGGCCGTACGCCAGGTGGGCGACGATCCGGCGGACTGGTACCGGAGGCGGTGCGCCGAGAGCACGATCCCGCCGTACGCACCGCTCGGGCTCGCCGAGTGCCGGGAGCGGACGGACGAGGACACCGGCCTGCTGCGCGCCCTGACGGGCCATCCGGTGGCCCGGGTCCGGGCGTCGGCGGTCGCGGGGCTGCGGGTGCCGGCGCCGCGCGACTGGCGCGGGGTGCTGCCGCTGCTCGACGATCCCTCGGCGGCCGTGGTCCGCGAGGTCGCGCACACCCTGGTCGCCCACGCCCACCAGGTGCCGGCGGAGGAGTTGCTGACGCGGGCCGCGCCGGATCGGCCGTACCCGCGGCGGGCGGCGGCGCTGCGGGTGATGTCCGAGCGCTACGACGGCTTCCGGCTGCTCTGCGCCCTGCGCATGCTGGACGATCCGGACCCGCGACTGCGGGAGCGAGCCGCGAGGTCGGCCGGGCGGGGCTGGTGGATCACCGCCGGTGGGTCCCGGGAGGAGGCCGAGGAGATGCTGGGCCTGCTGGAACGCCACCGGGGCGCCCTGGCCGACTGGGCCCACCGCTCGCTCACGGAGGGACTGACGCGGGCTCTTCGGCGCCCAAGGCCCTAGGGGGGGTCGGGAAGTACGGCCGTCCGCCCGAAGGGCGGGGCCGGGGGCGGCCGGTGCGTGCGATCGCGAGGCGCCGGGACGGCCGGGATGTTCTGGTCGCGGAGCCCCTCAGGCAATTCGGCAACGCGGCGCCCGGGCACCTCCCGTGCCCGAAGGGCTACGGCGACATGCCCACCGGGCGTCGCCTCGCCCGGCCGGGCCGGACCCGCCGGCCACGACCTGGGGCCCTGTCCGGCGGGGCGGGGTCGGGCCGGGTCCGGTCGGGTCCGGTCGGACAGGCCTAGCGGTCGTTCTGTGCGAGGCGGAGCAGGTGGTCGGCGAGCGCCTGGCCGCCCGACGGGTCGCGGGAGATCAGCAGCAGCGTGTCGTCTCCCGCGATCGTGCCGAGGATCGCGCGGAGTTCGGCCTGGTCGATGGCCGACGCGAGGAACTGGGCCGCGCCCGGCGGGGTCCGCAGGACCACCAGGTTGGCGGAGGCCTCGGCGGAGATCAGCAGCTCGCCGGAGAGGCGCCGCATGCGCTCCTCCTTGGCGGACTCGCCGAGCGGCGCCTGCGGGGTGCGGAAGCCGCCCTCGCTGGGGACCGCGTAGATCAGCTCGCCGCCCGTGTTGCGGATCTTCACCGCGCCGAGCTCGTCGAGGTCGCGGGAGAGCGTCGCCTGGGTGACGCTCAGCCCGTCGTCCGCGAGGAGCTTGGCGAGCTGGCTCTGCGAGCGCACCGGCTGCCTGTTGAGGATGTCGACGATCCTGCGGTGGCGTGCGGTACGGGTCTGCGGAACGGACGGCCCGCCGTGCTCGGTTTCCTGCGCGTCGGTCATCGTCGTCTCATTCTCCGGTTCGTGCTTGCCCGTTCACCGCTCCGTCGAGGACACCGGGCAGCGCTGCCAGGAACGCGTCCACCTCCGCGTCGGTGATGATCAGTGCCGGCATGAGCCGTACGACATCGGGAGCGGGCGCGTTGACCAGGAGACCGGCGTCCTGAGCCGCCTGCTGCACCTGGGGCGCGAGGGACTCGGTGAGCACGATACCCAGCAGGAGGCCCGCACCACGGACATGGGAGACCAACGGGTGGCCCAGGCCCTCGATTCCGGTCCGCAGCCGCTCGCCGAGCCGCTTGACCTCGTCGAGGGTTCCGGCGGCCGCGAGGGTGTCGATCACCGCGAGTCCGGCGGCGCAGGCGACCGGGTTCCCGCCGAAGGTCGTGCCGTGGTGACCGGGTGCGAAGAGCTCGGCCGCCGCGCCGAAGGCGACGGTCGCGCCGAGCGGAAGCCCGCCGCCGAGGCCCTTGGCCAGGGTCACGATGTCGGGGTCGACCCCTTCGTGGGCCTGGTACTCGAACCAGTGGCCCCCGGTCCGGCCGATGCCCGTCTGGACCTCGTCGAGGACCAGCAGGGTGCCGGTGGCCCGGGTGATCTCGCGGGCGGCCCGGAGGTAGCCGGCGGGCGGCACGACCACGCCGTTCTCGCCCTGGATCGGCTCGATGATCACGAGCGCGGTCTCCTCGGTGACCGCGGCGCGCAGCGCCTCGACGTCTCCGTACGGCACGTGCGTGACGTCGCCGGGCAGCGGCAGGAACGGGGTCTGCTTCCCGGGCTGGCCGGTGAGGGCGAGCGCGCCCATGGTCCGGCCGTGGAAGCCGCCCCGGGTGGCGACCATGTGGGTGCGGCCGGTCAGCCGGCCGATCTTGAAGGCGCCTTCGTTGGCCTCGGCACCGGAGTTGCAGAAGAAGACCCTGCCCGGGCGGCCGAAGAGCTGCAGCAGCCGCTCGGCGAGCGCGACGGGCGGCTCGGCGACGAAGAGGTTGGAGACGTGGCCGAGCGTGCCGATCTGGCGCGACACGGCCTCGACGATCGCCGGGTGGGCGTGGCCGAGCGCGTTGACCGCGATGCCGCCGACGAAGTCGAGGTACGCGGTGCCGTCGGCGTCCCAGACCTTGGCGCCCTGGCCACGGACGAGGGACAGCTTCGGCGTGCCGTAGTTGTCCATGAGCGAGCCCCGCCAGCGGGCGCTCAGGCCCGCGTTGCCGGACTCCGCGGTGCTCGCGTCCGCGGTGCTCTCGTGCGCGTCGCTCAGGTCCGCGTCGCTCATTTCCCGTCCCCCGTCGTGTCGTCGGGCACGACCATCGTGCCGATGCCCGAGTCGGTGAAGATCTCCAGCAGGATCGAGTGCTGGACCCGGCCGTCGATCACGCGGGCCGTGCGGACCCCGTTCCGTACGGCGTGCAGACAGCCCTCCATCTTGGGGACCATCCCGCTGGAGAGCTCGGGCAGCAGCTTCTCCAGCTGGCTCGCGGTGAGCCGGCTGATGACCTCGTCGCTGTTCGGCCAGTCCTCGTAGAGGCCTTCGACGTCGGTCAGGACCATCAGGGTCTCGGCGCCCAGCGCCGCAGCGAGAGCCGCAGCCGCCGTATCAGCATTGACGTTGTAGACATGTCCGTCGTCCTCGGAGCGGGCGATGGAGGAGACGACCGGGATCCGGCCGTCCTCCAGGAGTGCCTCGATGGCGCCGGTGTCGATGGCGGTGATCTCGCCGACCCGGCCGATGTCGACCTGCTCGCCCTCGATGACCGGCTGGTGCCTGGTGGCGCTGATGGTGTGCGCGTCCTCGCCGGTCAAGCCGACGGCGAACGGGCCGTGCTGGTTGAGGAGCCCGACCAGCTCGCGCTGGACCTGGCCCGCGAGCACCATCCGTACGACGTCCATGGCGTCCTCGGTGGTGACCCGCAGTCCGGCCTTGAACTCGCTGACGATGCCGTGCCGGTCGAGCGCGGCGCTGATCTGCGGGCCGCCGCCGTGCACGACGACCGGCTTGAGGCCGGCGTGGCGCAGGAAGACGACGTCCTGGGCGAAGGCGGCCTTCAGCTCGTCGTCGATCATCGCGTTGCCGCCGAACTTGATGACGACCGTCTTGCCGTGGTGACGGGTCAGCCAGGGCAGCGCCTCGATGAGGATCTCGGCCTTGGGGAGCGCGGTGTGCTTCCTGGTCCTGGTCATGACGAGTACGCGCTGTTCTCGTGGACGTAGTCGGCGGTGAGGTCGTTGGCCCAGATGACGGCGGTCTCGGAGCCGGCGGCGAGGTCGGCGGTGATGGTGACCTCGCGGTACCGCATGTCGACGAGGTCGCGGTCCTCGCCGACCGAGCCGTTCTTGCAGACCCAGACGCCGTTGATGGCGACGTTCAGCCGGTCGGGCTCGAAGGCTGCGGCGGTCGTGCCGATCGCGGAGAGCACCCGGCCCCAGTTGGGGTCCTCGCCGTGGATCGCGCACTTGAGGAGGTTGTTCCGGGCGATGGAGCGGCCCACCTCGACGGCGTCGTCCTCGGTCGCGGCGTTGATCACCTCGATCCGGATGTCCTTGCTCGCGCCCTCGGCGTCGCCGATGAGCTGGCGGGCGAGGTCCTGGCAGACCTCCGTCACGGCCTCGGCGAACTCGGCCTGCTCCGGGGCGATGCCGGAGGCGCCGGAGGCGAGGAGGAGGACGGTGTCGTTGGTGGACATGCAGCCGTCGGAGTCCACCCGGTCGAAGGTGACCTTGGTGGACTGCCGCAGGGCGGTGTCGAGGTCCTTGCCGGCGACCTCGGCGTCGGTGGTCAGGACGACGAGCATGGTGGCGAGGCCGGGGGCGAGCATGCCCGCGCCCTTGGCCATGCCGCCGACGGTCCAGCCGTCCTTCGTGACGACGGCGGTCTTGTGGACGGTGTCGGTGGTCTTGATGGCGATGGCGGCCTTCTCGCCGCCGTGCTCGGAGAGCTCGCCCGCGATCTTCTCCACACCGGCCAGGACCTTGTCCATGGGCAGGAGGAGACCGATGAGACCGGTGGAGGCGACGGCGACCTCGCCGGCGCCGATGGCCGTCCCCCGCGCGGTGAGCACCTCGGCGACCTTCTCGGCCGTCGCGTGGGTGTCCTGGAAGCCCTGGGGGCCGGTGCAGGCGTTGGCTCCGCCGGAGTTGAGGACGACGGCGGCCAGCTCGCCGGTGGTGAGGACCTGCTGGGACCAGAGGACGGGCGCGGCCTTGACGCGGTTGGAGGTGAAGACTCCCGCGGCGGCGCGGCGCGGCCCGGTGTTGACCACGAGGGCCAGGTCCGGGTTGCCGTTCTCCTTGATCCCGGCGGCGATGCCCGCCGCCGTGAATCCCTTCGCCGCTGTGACGCTCATGGAGCGACTCCAATCGTGGAAAGTCCGGTGTCCTCGGGGAGCCCGAGGGCGATGTTCATGCTCTGGACCGCACCGCCCGCGGTGCCCTTGGTCAGGTTGTCGATGGCGCTGATCGCGATGATCCGGCCGGCCGAGGTGTCGTGGGCGACCTGGATCTGAACGGCGTTGGAACCGTATACGGACGCGGTCGCGGGCCACTGCCCCTCGGGAAGCAGATGGACGAACGGCTCGTCCGCGAAGGCCTTCTCGTACGCGGCCCGCACGCTCTGCGCGGTGACCCCGGGCTTCGCCTTGGCGGAGCAGGTGGCGAGGATGCCCCGGGACATGGGCGCGAGGGTGGGCGTGAAGGAGACCCCGACGCGCTCGCCGGCGGCGGCGCTGAGGTTCTGGATCATCTCGGGGGTGTGCCGGTGGCCGCCGCCGACGCCGTACGGCGACATGGAGCCCATGACCTCGCTGCCGAGCAGGTGCGGCTTGAGGGCCTTGCCCGCGCCGGAGGTGCCGGTCGCGGCGACGATCACCGCTTCGGGCTCGGCGAGGCCGTGTGCGTACGCGGGGAAGAGCGCGAGGGAGACGGCGGTGGGATAGCAACCGGGCACCGCGATGCGCTTGGACCCCTCCAGCGCGGCGCGGGCGCCCGGCAGTTCCGGGAGGCCGTAGGGCCAGGTGCCGGCGTGCGGGGAGCCGTAGAAGGCCTCCCAGTCGGCGGAGTCCTGGAGCCGGAAGTCGGCGCCCATGTCGACGACGAGCGTGTCCGGGCCGAGCTGCTCGGCGACGGCGGCGGACTGCCCGTGCGGCAGCGCGAGGAAGACGACGTCATGGCCCGCGAGCGCCTCGGGGGTGGTCGGCGCGAGGACGCGGTCGGCGAGCGGCAGCAGGTGCGGCTGCAGACCTCCGAGCAGCTGACCGGCGTTGGAGTGGCCGGTCAGGGTGCCGATCTCGACGTGGGGGTGGCCGAGGAGAAGACGCAGGAGCTCTCCGCCCGCGTATCCGCTCGCGCCCGCCACTGCTGCTCGTACCGTCATCAGAACCCTCCTCATGGATGGCATGACTATACGCAGCTTCGCAGTTTTATGCAAAGCGCGCTGAAGCGTCGCCGCTTCTATCCACAACCCCCATTGTTCCTAGACTGGCCGGATGGAGGACATCGACGCGATCGCCCTGCTGCAGGACCCGGTGCGGCGACGGCTGTACGAGTACGTGGCAGCCCAGGGGCGGGAGGTCGGCCGGAACGAGGCGGCCGAGGCGGCCGGCGTGGCGCGCACGCTCGCCGCGCACCACCTGGACCGGCTGACCGAGGCCGGACTCCTGGAGAGCGGCAGCCGGCGCCTGACCGGGCGCTCGGGGCCGGGGGCGGGGCGACCCGCCAAGGTGTACACGCGGGCGCGGGCCGAGCGGTCGGTGGCACTGCCCTCCCGCGACTACCGCACCGCCGCCGAGCTGCTCGCCGAGACCGCCGAGCGGGCCGGGCTCGACGCCGAACTCCGCGCCGCGGCCCGCCGCCGGGGCGAGGAGCTGCGCGGCTCCGCGGCACCCTGCGGCGACCTCGACGAGGCCGTGCGGACGCTGACCGCCCGCGGGTACGAACCGCACAGGGAGGACGCCGAGGGGGCGGCGGAGGGCACGGAGGGGGCGGAAGGCTCCGGGCGGGTCGTCCGCATGCGCAACTGCCCCTTCCACGCCGTCGCCGAACGCTTCCCGCCCCTCGTCTGCGGCATGAACCTCGCACTCCTGGAAGGCCTGCTCGGCACGGACGGCCCCCTCAGGGCACGGATGGACGCCCGACCGGGCGAGTGCTGCGTCGTGGTCGAGGATTCTAAAAACAACGGTGATTGACATAGAAAACTCGGCCGTGCTGGGATGACGCCATGACCTCGTCCCCGCGCGCCCTCCACCTCGCCCAGCTCAATGTCGCCACGCTCCTGCACCCCCTCGACGACCCCCGCCTCGCGCCCTTCGTCGAGATGCTCGACCCGGTCAACGCGGCGGCCGACGGCGCGCCCGGTTTCGTCTGGCGGCTCGTCGAGGAGGGGGCGCCCGACGCCACGGCCCTGCGCCCGGCGGGCGAGGACGTCATCGTGAACCTGTCCGTGTGGGAGAGCCAGGACGCCCTGTGGGACTTCGCGTACCGCAGCGGGCACCTGGAGGTGATGCGGCGGCGGCGCGACTGGTTCGCCCGGCACGTCGAGGCGCACATGGTGCTCTGGTGGATCCCCGCCGGAACCGTCCCGACCGTCGGCGAGGCCCTGGAGCGGCTGGCGGAGCTGCGGGCGCACGGACCGTCGCCGCGCGCGTTCACCTTCGTCTCCTCGTACACCGCCGACGAGGCCGCCGCCCACCTTCAGGGGCGGTGAGGTCAGGAGGTACGGGGCTGGTTGAAGCGGAGCATGTTCCCCGAGGGGTCGCGGAAGGCGCAGTCCCGGACGCCGTACGGCTGGTCCGCCGGCTCCTGGAGGACCTCTCCCCCTGCGGCCCGGACACGCTCGAACGTGGCGTCGACGTCGTCCGTCTGGAAGATGACCCCGCGGAGCAGCCCCTTCGCGAGCAGCTCCGCCATCGCCCGGCGGTCCGCCGGTGAGGCGTTGGGGTCGGCGAGCGGCGGTTCGAGGACGATCTCCACGTCGGGCTGCTCGGGCGAGCCGACGGTGACCCAGCGCATCCCCTCGAAGCCGACGTCGTTGCGGACCTCCATGCCGAGGACGTCACGGTAGAAGGCGAGCGCCTTGTCGTGGTCGTCGACCGCGATGAAGCACTGTGCGAGCTTGATGGTCATGGCTCCGACGATAGGAGCCGGTGCCGGATTCCGCTTCCGTTACGGGACTCGGGGACTCGGTGATGACGGGACGTGAACCGGCGCGCCCTTCCTGACCGGGCGTGTGTGGATCTTCGCGAGGCAGGCCGGGATCGGCGCGCCCGCCTCGTGGCAGCGGGCCCGGTAGGCGCTCGGGCTCTCGCCGACCAGCTCGGTGAAGCGTGTGCTGAACGAGCCCAGGGACGTACAGCCGACGGCGAAGCAGACCTCGGTGACGCTCATGTCTCCGCGGCGAAGCAGCGCCTTCGCCCGCTCCACGCGACGGGTCATCAGATAGCTGTACGGCGTCTCCCCGAAGGCGGCACGGAAGCTGCGGGAGAAGTGCCCGGCCGACATGAGGGCGATGCGCGCGAGCGCCGGGACGTCGAGCGGCTGCGCGTAGTCGCGGTCCATCGCGTCGCGTGCGCGGCGCAGGCGCACCAGGTCTTCGAGCGTCACGTCACCAGCATCGCAGACGGGTCGGACAGCGAGCAGGGGATCACAGCGCGCTCCCGGGGAGTGCCCGGAGGGACGACGGGGGGCGGAAGCACGGAGGGCGGGAGCACGGGGGGCGGGAGCACGGGGGCGGCGGCTTCGGGCGGGCGGCGTTCTGCCATTCTTGCGCCGTGCCGCAGCCCGAGCCGTTCATGCCCCCATCCGTCGCGCCCGAGGCCGTCGCACCCGAGCCCGTCGTTCCCGAGCCCGTCGTGCCCGAGACGGTCGTGCCCGAGGCAGTCGCACCCGAGGCCGTCGTTCCCGACGCCCCCACGCGCATACGCGACCCGCTCCTCACGCAGGAGTGGCTCGACCTCGCCTTCGTCCACTGGGCCGTCGATCCGGACGTCGTGGCCCCGCTCCTGCCGAGCGGAACCGTGCCGGACACCCGCGACGGGCTCACGTACGTCGGGCTCGTGGCCTTCCGGATGCACAAGGTCGGCTGGCTGCGGCTGCCGGGGATCCCGTACCTCGGCTCGTTCCCGGAGACCAACGTGCGCCTGTACTCCGTCGACGCCCACGGGCGGCGCGGTGTCGTCTTCCGGTCGATGGACGCGTCGCGGCTGATCCCCGTGGTGTTCGGGCGGCTCGGCTTCCGGTTGCCGTACCTGTGGTCCCGGATGAGCGTCCGTACCGAGGGCCGGACGGTCGACTACACGAGCTCGCGCCGCTGGCCGGGCCCGCGCGGGGCCTACAGCCGCCTCAGGGTGGAACGGGGCGAGCGCGTCGAGGAGCCCACCGAGCTCGAACACTTCCTCACCGCCCGCTGGGGACTGCACAACGCGTTCTTCGGCACGTCGGTGTACCTGCCCAACGCGCACCCGCGCTGGCCGTTGTACCGCGCCGAACTGCTCGCCTGCGAGGAGAACCTGCTTGCCGCGGCCGGGCTGCCGACGCCTCAGGAGGCCCCGGTCAGCGTCCTGTACTCCCCCGGGGTCCCGGTCCGCCTCGGCCGGCCGTCCCGGTCCGCCCCGACCGTGCCGCACCCACGCGGGCCCTCCCGCTGAGGAGCCTCGCCGGCGAGCCTCCGGCACGCTCCGGAAATCGGGATGCGCCCGCTCCGGGGGCTCCCTTAGCCTCGTAGACATGTCTACGCCCCGAATTTCCTAGCTCAAGGACCCACTTCCACGCCACCCGTGTGTCCTTCTGCTTATTCGGAGCGTTACTCCATGATCACCGTTCGTGCCGCCGACGTGCGCGCCGGCGCCCGCCTCCTGCTGTCCGATCTCTCGTTCCACGTCGCCCCGGGCGACCGGATCGGCCTCGTCGGCCGCAACGGAGCCGGGAAGACCACCCTGCTCGACACCCTGGCCGGGCTGCGCCCGCCGGCCGCCGGGACCCTCACCCGTACCGGCGAGATCGGCCATCTCGCGCAGGACTCCCGCGCCGCCGACCCGGCCGTCCCGGTCACCGACCGCATCCTCTCCGCGCGCGGCCTCGACCGGGCCGGCCGCGCGCTGCAGCGGGCCGCCGTCGCCCTCGGCGAGACTCCCGACGCACGGCGCATGGCCGCGTACGCCCGCGCCGAGGCGGAGTTCGAGGCCCGGGGCGGGTACGCCGCCGAGGCGGAGGCCGCCCGGGTCGCGGCAGGTCTGGGGCTGCCCGCCGACGTCATGGACCGGGCGGTCGGCACGCTCTCCGGCGGCCAGAAGCGCCGGGTCGAGCTGGCCAGGATCCTGTTCGCCGGGCACGGCCGCGAGGGCACCCTGCTGCTCGACGAGCCGACGAACCACCTCGACGCCGACTCGATCGGCTGGCTGCGGGGCTTTCTCGCGGCGCATCAGGGCGGTCTCGTCCTGATCAGCCACGACGTGGCGCTCCTGGCCGACACGGTCAACCGGGTCTTCCACCTGGATCCGGCCCGCGCCACGATCGACGTGCACAACACCGGCTGGGCCGCGTACCTCGCCCAGCGGGACGCCGACGAGCGCCGCAGGACCAGGGAGCGCGCCAACGCCGAGCGCAAGGCGGCCTCGCTGCACGCCCAGGCGGAGAAGATGAAGGCCCGCTCGTCGACGGCGACGACCGCCCGGAGCATGGCCCGCCGGGCCGACCGGCTGCTCGACGGGCTCGATCCCGTACGGCAGGCCGAGCGCGTCGCGCGGATCCGGCTGCCCGAGCCCGCGCCGTGCGGCCGGATGCCGCTGGGCACGGTGTCGCTGACCAAGTCCTACGAGGGCGGGCGCCCGGTCCTCGACGGCGTCGACCTCGCCGTGGACCGCGGCAGCCGCCTCGTCGTGCTCGGCCTCAACGGCTCGGGCAAGACGACCCTGCTGCGGCTGCTCGCGGGGGTCGAGGTGCCCGACGCGGGGCGGGTCGTGCGCGGGCACGGGCTGCGGATCGGGTACTTCGCGCAGGAGCACGAGACGCTCGACCCCACGCGCACCGTCCGCGCCAACCTGGCCGCGGCGGCGCCCCATCTGACGGACGGTGAGGTACGGCGGGTGCTCGGGGCGTTCCTGTTCCGCGGTGACGACGCCGACAAGCCGGCCGGGGTGCTCTCGGGCGGCGAGCGGACCCGGCTCGCGCTGGCCGGCCTGGTCCACTCGGGCGCCAACGTCCTGCTGCTCGACGAGCCGACGAACAACCTGGACCCGGCCTCCCGCGACGAGGTCCTGGCCGCCGTCTCCACGTATCCGGGCGCGATCGTGATGGTCACCCACGACGAGGGGGCGATCGACGCCCTGCAGCCGGACCGTGTCCTGCTTCTCCCGGACGGCGAGGAGGACCTGTGGAGCGAGGAGTACCGGGAGCTGGTGACCCTGGCCTGACGCGTACGGGAGTACGTACCGGGGTCAGGCCGCTCCCCCGCGCTTGACCGCCCGCAGGATCACGAACTTCGGGTCGCTCGCGACCAGTTCGCAGGAGCCGAAGATCCGGCGGAGCGTGACGTGGTAGCCGAGGTGCCGGTTGCCGACCACCCACAGCTCGCCGCCCGGCCGCAGGACGCGCCGCGCGTCGGTGAACATCCGGCGGGCGGTGCGGTCGGTGGTGGCCTGATGGCTGTGGAAGGGCGGGTTGTTCAGGACGAGGTCGACCGAGCCCGCGGCGAGCCCGGCCGTTCCGTCGCCGACCAGGAACTCGGCGGTGCGGCCGGGCACGGCGTGGGTACGGAAGTTCTCCTCGGCCGAGGCGACGGCCTGGTACGACTCGTCGGCGAAGACCAGGTCGGCCTCGGGCTCGGCGAGCGCGACGGCCAGGCCGACGACGCCGTTGCCGCAGCCCAGATCCACGACCCGGGCGCGGCCGAGGCCGGTCGGCAGGTGCTTCAGGAAGAAGCGGGTGCCGATGTCGAGGCGGTCCGCGCAGAAGACACCGGCCTGGTTGACGACGGTCCGCCCGGCGACGGTCCCGGCGTCGGAGGGGAGGTCGTAGCGGTACGGCCAGGGGTTCGCGGCCCGCTCCCGGCGGGGCTCCGGGGTGCAGAGGATCAGGCGGGCCTTCTTGGCGGCGAGCGAGGTGCGGGTGGGGCCCAGGATCGACTCGAAGAGCTGGAGCGTGGAGGTGTGGATCTCCTTGACCATGCCCGTCCCGACGACCACGGTCCCCTCGTGCAGGGCGGGGGCCAGCCGGTGCAGCTGGTCCTCCAGGAGCGCGAGGCTCTTGGGGACGCGTACGAGCAGCACGTCGATCCGCTCGGGCGGCGCGTCCTGGGTGGTGAGCAGCCGGACCGCGTCCTGGGCGGCGCCCGAGCGGGCCAGGTTCTCCGTGGTGGCCCGGCGGCCGAGGTAGGAGTCGGAGATCTGCGCGAGGGCGCCGGGGCGGCGGGCCGCGAGCGCCGTCGCGAGGGCGCCCCAGCGGTCGCCGACGACGGCCACCGTGCCGGACAGGTCGGTGTCCGTCTCGGCCAGGTGGCTCAGCAGGTACTCGTCGGAGGCGTCCCAGGCGCGGAGCGGGTCGCGCGGGTCCTCGGGGAAGCGGGTGAGCGGGAACTCGCCCCATGACGTGGTCAAACGGTTCATCGTGCTCTCAGGCTAGCCGGTCGCCGCGCACGGCCGGTCCGCCACGGCCTCAGCCGACCGCCGCCTGGAGGTGGAGGTGCCAGAGGCCCGGGCGGCCGGTGAGGGTGACCGTGGACAGCGGGCGGACGTCGACGTTCCAGAAGGTGGTGGGCGGTGCCTTGAGCGCGTACACGAGGGCGGCCCGGACGACGGAGGGTTCGGCGACGGCGACGATGGCGCCGTCGTCGGCGGGGCGGGTGTCGAGCCAGCTCCCTATCCGCGCGATGAAGGCGAGCAGGGTCTCGCCGCCGTGCGGGGCGATGCGCGGGTCGGTGAGCCATGCGTCGACGGCGGCCGGTTCGAGCGCCGCGACCTCCGCGAGGGTCAGTCCGCGCCAGCGGCCCATGTCGCACTCGCGCAGGGCGGGCTGGGCGAGCGGGGCGTAGCCGAGCGCGGTGCCGGTCGCCCTGGAGCGGGGCGTCGGGGAGCAGTAGCGCAGCTCGGCCGCGCCGAGCGGGACCAGTGAGTGCGCGGCGAGCTGCACCTCGTACCAGCCGGCCTCGTCGAGCGGCCGGTCGTCGTCGAAGCGCTCGGCGAGCAGGGAGGAGCTGCGCGCCGCTGCGACGAGCGTGACCCGTAGACCCATGGGCGCGATCGTGAGGCCGGACGACTGGCAGGTCAAGAGGGCATATGCGCGGGCTCCGGTCAGGACACCGGCGCGCTCGGGGGCCGCCGCTGTCCGACAACCGGCCGCTTGTCCGGAATCCACCGGGGATCGAATCAGGCCTTCTCCGGCCACACCACGCGCATCGTCCGTGGCCGGAAGGTTTCTAGGAGGCACCGATCGACCGTGTCGGCACGGTGACCCGTCGGCGGACCACCGTGTCGGCACGGTGACCCGTCGGCGGACCGTTCAGCCGGTCAGCTCGTCGACGGCCGTCCGCAGCCGGCGCACTCCCTCGGCGATCTCGGCGGGCCCGGCCACGCCCGCGAAGCTGAGGCGGATGTGCCCGGCGGGCGGTTCGGCGCTGAAGTACGGGCGGCCGGCGGCGACGGCGACCCCGGCTCGCAGGGCGCCCGCGACGAGGGCGGCCTCGGGCAGGGTGTCGGGGAGCCGGAGCCAGAGCTGGTAGCCGCCCACGGGGATGTGCGGCAGGGCCAGTTCGGGCAGGTGCTGGGCGAGCGCGCCCGCCATGGCGGCCCTGAGGTCCTTCAACTCCCGGGACACGGACCGCAGATGACGGCCCCAGGCGGGCGAGCCGACGAGTTCGAGTGCGGCCTCCTGGAGGGGACGCGGAACGAAGAAGCTGTCGACGACCTGGATCGCGCGGAGCCGTTCCAGGACGGGGCCGCGCGCGGCGAGGGCGCCGACGCGCAGGCTGGGCGAGGTCGGCTTGGTCAGCGAGCGGATGTGGACGACGACACCGTCGGGGTCCTCGGCGGCCAGCGGTACGGGAAGCGGTCCGGCGTCCTCGTGGACGAGCAGGCGGGCGAAGTCGTCCTCGACGACGAAGGCCCCCGCGGCCCGGGCGATCCGGACGACGGCGCGCCGCCGCTCGGCGTCGAGCACGGCGCCGGTCGGGTTCTGGAAGAGCGGCTGGCAGACGAAGACCCGGGCACCGGTGGCCCGGAAGGCGGCTTCGAGGAGTTCGGGGCGGACCCCGTCGGCGTCGGCCGGTACGGGCACGGGACGCAGCCCGGCCGAGCGGGCGACGGCGAGCATGCCCGGGTAGGTGGGCGACTCGACGAGCACGGGCGTACCGGGCGGGGCGAGCGCGCGCAGGGCGGTCGCGATGGCGGGCTGCCCTCCGGCGGTGACGAGGACGTCGGCGGCGGAGACGGTGCCGCCGATCTCGCGGGCGAACCACTCGCGGAGTTCGGGCAGTCCGTCGGTGGGCGGCCGGCCCCAGGCGCCGGGGCGGCGGCCCGCCCGGGTGAGGGCGGCGGCCATGGCCCGCTCCGGCTGGAGCGAGGGGTGCAGATAGCCGCCGTTGAACTCGACGACCCCGGGCGGGGGCGCCGACAGGGTCGCCAGGACTCCGGACGCGTCGACGCTGCGCGGGACAAGCTCCGTCGCCGCGTCGGCGCTGAGTGTGACCTCCTGCCAGGAGGTGTCGCCGGTCTCGGTCGCCCGCTCGCGCGGCTCGGCGCGGTACGCCCCTGCTCCCGGCCGGGTGACGACGAGACCCTCGGCGGCGAGCTGGGCGAGTGCGCGGGTGACCGTCACCGGGGAGACGCGGTACCGCTCGACGAGGGCTCGACTGGAAGGAAGCTTTCCACCAGGTGAGTAGCGGTCCAGCTCCGCTTTCAGGGATGCGGCCAGTTCAGCGACGCTGCTACGCTCGTGCATGACAGCACAGGATAGCGCTACTACTCCCTCGACGATAGCGGTCGGTCTCGGCGGGCCCACCGGGGTGGTCTCGACGGCGGCCACGACGACCGCCCAGGCACCCGCCTCGAAGACCGCCTCGGAGGCAGTACCGGCCGCGGTCTCGGTGGCGCCTTCGCGGCAGACCCGCGGCACCCTCCTGGCCGGCCTGGGCGTGGTCGCGTTCTCGCTCACCTTCCCGTCGACCGCCTGGGGTCTGGAGAGCTTCGGCCCCTGGTCGCTCGTCGCCGTGCGCTCGACCCTGGCCGCGCTCATCGCGGGAGCCTTCCTGCTGGCGATGAGGGTCCCGCTGCCCGAGCGCCGCCACTGGGCGGGCCTCGCCGTCGTCGCCGGCGGGGTCGTGGCGGGCTTCCCGCTCCTGACGACGCTCGCCCTGCGCACCTCGACCACCTCGCACGCCGCCGTGGTGGTCGGTCTGTTGCCGCTCACCACGGCGGCCTTCGCCGCGATCCGCACCGGCCGCCGGCCCTCCCGCCGGTTCTGGCTCGCGGCCGTCGCCGGCGCGCTGGTGATCCTCGCCTTCACGCTCAAGGAGAGCGGCGGAGCCCTCTCCACGGGCGACCTGTACCTGTTCGGCGCGCTCATCGTCTGCGCGGCCGGATACACCGAGGGCGGGCGGCTCGCGGGGCTCATGCCGGGCTGGCAGGTCGTCGGCTGGGCCCTGGTCCTGTGCCTGCCGTTCATGGTCGTCGGCGCGGCCGTCGCCCTCTCCCTCGAACCCGTCCACCTGAACGCCCACGGTGTCATCGGCCTCGTCTGGGTCGCGGCCGGCTCCACCTTCTTCGGCCTGTACGTCTGGTACCGGGGCATGGCGGCCATCGGCATCCCCCGGGCCAGCCAGCTCCAGCTCGCCCAGCCGCTGCTGACCCTGCTCTGGTCGGTGACCCTGCTCGGCGAGTCGCTCTCGCCCGCCGCGCCCCTCGCGGCCTGTGCCGTGCTCGTCTGCATCGCGGTGACCCAGCGCGCGAAGAGCTGACGCCCGGCCCTGGCGCGCGCCCGGGGGTGACGCGGGTCACAATGGCGGACATAGACTCGGATCGAGGACAAGCACGGCCGCGAGGAGGTCACCCCGATGGAAGCGCGCGTGGGCGACAAACTGCTGGTGCACGGCCGGACCGTCGGTCAGCACGACCGTACGGCCGAGGTCCTTCAGGTGCTCGGCGAGAACGGCAATCCCCCGTACCGCGTCAAGTTCGACGACGACGGTCACGAGGCCCTGATGGCTCCGGGCCCCGACACCGTCGTACGCCACCACGAGAAGTCGTAACGAGAGAACGAGCAGGCGTCAGGAGAGCCGGACCGCGGTCGGGTAGTGATCGGCGACCACGGCCGCCATCGCCCCGATCCGGTCCTTGCCGACCTCCTTCGCCGCGAAGAAGCAGTGCCCACCGACTCCCGGGTACCGCGCGGCGAGGGTCAGATGGCGGGAGAGTTCCTTCCGGTCCTGCCAGGCGGCGGGCTGGGCGGGGTCACCGGCCTTGTAGAGCGCCTCACCGATGTGGAGCCCCACCCCGGTGCCCCGCACCACCGCGTCCCACCAGGGCAGAAGCTTGGCGTAGTCGGTGGCGGCGTTGCCGATGTGCCAGTACAGCTGCGGGACGACGTGGTCGATCCAGCCCTCCCTGACCCATTTCCGGGTGTCCGCGTGCAGGTCGTCGTAGCTCTGCACGCCCGATCGGGTGTCCGAGCCCTTGGCGTCGGTCGAGGCGTGGCGCCAGACCCCGAAGGGGCTGATGCCGAAGGCGACCCGGGGGGCGAGCTGCTTGATCCGGGCAGAGGCCTCGGAGACCAGGAGGTCGACGTTGTTGCGCCGCCAGGCCGCCCGGTCCCGGAAGCCCGCCCCGTACCACGCGTAGGCGTCGTCGTCGTCGAAGGCCTGCCCGGCCACCGGGTACGGGTAGAAGTAGTCGTCCCAGTGGACGGCGTCGATGGCGTACCGGCCGACGGCATCGAGCATCGCGTCCTGGACGAAGCGGCGGACCTCGGGCAGCCCGGGGTTGTAGTGCAGCTTCCCGCCGTACGCAACGATCCACTCCGGGTGACGCCGGGCCGGATGGCCCGCCGCGAGCCGGGTCGGGTCCGTGTGGTTCGCCACACGGTAGGGGTTGAACCAGGCGTGCAGCTCCAGACCGCGCGCGTGGGCCTCCTCGACGGCCGTCCCCAGCGGGTCCCAGCCGGGGTCGCGGCCCTGGACCCCGGTCAGGCACTCCGCCCACGGCTCGTGCGGCGAGGGCCACAGGGCGTCGGCGGTGGGCCGCACCTGGAGGAGGACGGCGTTCAGCCGGCGGTCCACGGCCCGGTCGAGGTGGGCGAGGAGTTCGGCCCGCTGCTCCCGGGCCCCCAGGCCCGCGCGGGAGGGCCAGTCGCGGTTGAAGACGGTGGCGATCCACATCCCGCGGAACGCCCCCGCCGACCGCCGCCCGGGCTCCGCCGCATCGGCCTCCGTGCGCGTACCCGCGTCCTCGCGCGCGCTCGCGCCCGTCGTGGCGAGCATCGCGAGGGCCGTGCCCGCCACGAATCCCCTTCTCCCGATCAGACCCATATGTCGTCCTTGCCGTCCGTCCTGTGTCGGATACGTCACACCCACAGGCAGAGCATGCCCGACCCGGACGATCGATCATCGGTTAATGAGCGGTAACGTCGTGGGGGTCGAGGCGGACGCACCGGAATCACACGGGGCCCGCCGCCAGTGAAGAGCGAAAGGCACGAGGTGACGGACTCCATGGCCGACATTGAGCGCATCGGAGTGGTGGGCTGCGGCCAGATGGGCGCGGGCATCGCGGAGGTGTGTGCCCGCAGCGGTCTTGAGGTGAAGGTCGCCGAGACCACCGGCGAGGCGCTGGAGATCGGCCGTACGCGGCTCTACAACTCGCTCGCGAAGGCCGCCGAACGCGGCAAGATCAGCGAGGAGGAGCGCGATGCCGCGCTCGCCCGTCTCAGCTTCACCACCGACCTGGGCGAGTTCGCCGACCGCGACCTCGTGATCGAGGCCGTCGTGGAGAACGAGCAGGTCAAGACCGAGATCTTCAAGGTGCTCGACCAGGTCATGACCCGGTCCGACGCGATCCTGGCCTCCAACACGTCCTCCATCCCGCTGGTCAAGCTGGCGGTGGCCACGTCCCGCCCCGACCAGGTCATCGGCATCCACTTCTTCAACCCGGCCCCGGTGCAGAAGCTGGTGGAGCTCATCCCGGCGCTCACCACGTCCGAGGGCACGATCAGCCGCGCGCAGCTCTTCGCCGAGAAGGTGCTCGGCAAGCACGCGATCCGCGCCCAGGACCGGTCCGGCTTCGTGGTCAACGCGCTGCTGGTGCCGTACCTGCTCTCGGCGATCCGGATGTTCGAGTCGGGCATCGCGAGCCGCGAGGACATCGACAACGGCATGGAGTTCGGCTGCGCCCACCCGATGGGCCCGCTGAAGCTCGCCGACCTGATCGGTCTGGACACGATCGTGTCCATCGCCGACTCGATGTACACCGAGTACAAGGAGCCGCTGTACGCCGCTCCCCCGCTGCTCCAGCGCATGGTGGACGCGGGCCGTCTCGGCCGTAAGACCGGTTCGGGTTTCTACCCCTACGCCTGAACCACCGGCGACCACCGTTCGGCCCGTACACCCGCACAGGTACGGGCCGTTCGGCTCTCCCCCGTCCGTGCCCCACGGTCAGCCGAGCCGCAGGTGATGGAGCATGAGCAGCCCGGCCGCCATGTTGGCGGCAGGTATCTCGCCCCGGGAGATCATGTCCGGGATCAGTTTGAGCGGTATCCACTCCCGCCGTGAGGACTCGAAGTCGTCCTCGGGCGGGCCGATGTACGTGGCTTCCTCGGCCCAGTAGAGGTGGTGCCGGGCGTCGGTGAGGCCGTTGGAGGGCTCCACGGTCAGGAGATGGCGCAGGGGTCCCGGGCGCCAGCCGGTCTCCTCCTCCATCTCGCGGGACGCGGCCGTCTCGAGGTCCTCGTCGTCCTCGACCACGCCGGCGGCCAGCTCCCAGCCCCAGCTGTCGGTGATGAAGCGGTGCCGCCACAGCATGAGGACTTCGTTGGCCTCGTTGACCGCGGTCGCGACGGCGACGGGACGGAGTCGGATCAGATAGTGGTCGAGGTGGCGGCCGTCCGGGAGTTCGACGTCCGCGAGGTTCACCCGGAACCAGCGGTTCTCATAGACAGGTTGTTCACTCAGTTTCGTCCACTGCACGTTTCTGCCACCTTCCGATTGGTCGGTGGCAACATAGGACCAGTCCCTGGCTCACAGGGGAACGCGTAGCGCCCCGTCGATGAGTTCGGCCGCCTGCCGCGCGTCCCCGCAGTCGCTCGCGAGCAGGTGCTCCCGCACCAGGCGCAGCCGGTCGCGCAGCCGCTGCGACTCCATCCCGCGGGCCCGCTCGGTCATCTCCACCGCCGTCGCCGCGGCCGCGTCGGCCTCCCCCTGCCGCAGCTCGATCTGGCAGAGCATCGCCAGCCGGTGCACCCGGCCCCGGTCGTGCGCCGGTGTCTCCACCGCGGCCCGCGCGTGCTCCCGGGCCGCCGGAAGGTCACCCAGACTGAGCAGTGCCTCGGCGACCTGCACGTTGACAAGGCCCGGCTGGACATAGCCGGTCTCGGCCGGCTCGTGCCCCGGCCTGATCCGCTCCGCCTCCGCCTCCGCACGCCGGATACCGGCCAACGCGGCGGCCCCGTCGCCGAGATGGGCGTACGCCTTCGCCTGCATCGCGGTGAGGTCGGCGGCGAGCGCCGGGGTGATCCGCTCCCCCGCCGACCGCAGCGCCGCCTCGGCGAACGCCACCGCCTGCCGGTACTCCCCCATGAACAGCGACTGGTTGACGAGCAGCGCGACCACGTACGCGCCGAGGCCCCGGTCCCCGCTTGCCTTCGCGAGCCGCAGCGCCTGGTGGAAGTAGCGCTGGGCGAGGCCGAGGGCGTCGGAGTCGTACGCGCAGATGCCCGCCACGGCCACCAGCGCGCCCGTGGCGCGGTGCAACTGCCGGCCCAGACTGTCGCCGTACGCCCCGCGCAGCAGCGGCGCCGTCTCGGAATGGAGGAAGCCGACGATCCGCTGCCTGGTCGCCACCCCTCCGGTCTTGCGGTACATCTGCTCGTAGTGCGCCCGGGCGGCACCGAGCATCGCGATGTCGGCGGTCGAGACCCGGGTCCGGCCGTCGCGCGAGACGTCCGAGTCCTCCGGCGGGTTCTCCCACTCCCACACCGGCATCACCGCCGGGGTGCCGGTGACCGCCTGCACACCCTGGACGTGCGGCCGCTGCTGCTCGTCGGAGCGCCACAGGGCGGTGGCCCGCTCGACGAACGCGGAGAGCGGAGAGCCCTGGGCGACGGCGGCGGAGGTGGAGCCGGAGACACCCAGACCGATGTCGTCGAGGGTGACCGCCCGGTGCAGCCGCGCCGCGAGCACCTCGCAGATCAGGTCGGGCACCTGGCCGCGCGGCCGCTGCCCCTTCAGCCAGCGGGCCACGGCGGTGTGTTCGTACCGCAGGGCAAGGCCCCGGGCGCGGCCGGCCCGGTTCACATGGGCGGCCAGGCCCGCGTGCGAGATGCCCGCCTCGTCCAGCAGGGCGTCCAGCAGGGTGTTGGGGTGCATGGGCCCCTCCGGTGGATCGGTCCGCCCAGGGTAGTGGTGGGCGGTTTCGCACGGGGTGTGAATGAAGTGCCCGTTCTTCCGGTCCGTGCACTCTGCCGCCGCCCGCCCGGGACCGGTTGACTGAGCCCCTCGCCGCAAGGCGACCCGGGCCGCCGGGCTCCCCCTCGTACAGTGCGGCGGCCCGCAGCGCGCCGCCCGCCCGCCGACCTGCCCGACACTCCCAGGCGGTCCGGGCGGCGCCGACTCAGGGCCTGTCCACTCAACAGTGAGGGGAGGGTTCAGGTCGGGTACGGCGCAGCCCGGGTTCGGCGGGCTGCGCCGGCACCCGCATCCGGTCGTTGCGCACGACCAACAGGGCCACGTCGTCGGCGAGTCGGCCGCCGGTGTGCCGCAGCAGGGCGGCATGCACCCGGTGGACCAGCGCCGCCGGGGCGAGCGCCGCCTCACGGGCGGCCTGGGCCAGCACGGCTTCGAGGCCGAAGAAGCGGCCCGCCCCGTCCCGCGCCTCCTCCGCGCCGTCGGTGTGCAGGACGAGCGCCTCGCCCGGCAGGAGACGGCCGCAGGGGTACGGCGAGAGGTCGGCGGACAGCGGGAACGTGCCGAGCGGGGGATGCGGATCGCCGACCGGTAGGACCTCCACGCGGTGGCCGATCCGGTACGGACCCGGATGCCCGCAGTTGAGCGCGTACACCTCTCCGTCCTTGCCGATCTCCAGGAGCAGTACGGTGACGAACTCCTCGGCCGCCGGGTGCTCCGGCTCCCGTCCGGAGCAGGCCGCCGGATGCTCCTCGCGCGCCCGCTCCCGCAGATGGCGGGCGAGCGCCCGGTCGAGCCGCCGCAGGACCCCGCCGAGCTCCGGCTCGTCGTGCGCGGCCTCGCGGAAGCTGCCGAGGACCGCGACCACCGCGCCGAGGGCGGCGAGCCCGTGCCCCCGGACGTCCCCGATGACGATCCGCACACCGTAGGGTGTGGCCACCGCCTCGTAGAGATCCCCACCGACGGACGCGCCCCGGGAGGCGGAGAGCTGACCGGCCGCGACGGAGAGACCGTCGAGCCGGGGCGGGGGTGGCCTGAGCAGGACCTGCTGGGTGGCCTGGGCGATGGCCCGCACGCGCTCCAGCTCGCGCGAGAGCCCCCGGCGGATACCGAGGATCAGCCCGGTGCCGACGCTGAAGAAGACCACGCTGGTCGCGATCCGCATCGGCAGCCCCGGCTGCTGGGCCAGCGGGCAACAGAGCTTCCAGGTCATGGCCACAGCACCCCAGAGGGTGGGAAGGGCGAGGGGCCCCAGCCCGCGCAGCCGGGAACCATCGGAGAGCGACGTCCTTGTACGGATCATGCACGGCCCTTCCTGAGGCCCTGCAGCGCCCGAAGGCCCTGCGGCAACAGGCCCGCCCCTGTGGCCGCGTCGATTCTTGCGCGCGAGCCGACCCGAAGGGTTCGTCGATCCGAAGTCTCACCCGAAGGAGTGAGACTTCGGATCGGACGGGCTGTCAGGCCCCGAACTGTCCGTTGATCGCGTCGACCACCGTGATGGCGGCGGCAGCGCCACCGACCCCCTGGAGAATGCCCCGGACCCATCCGGCAAGGCGTCCTACACGGCGGGCGTCCGGCGTCTCGCTGGCCGCCTCGGCCGCAAGAGAACTGACGTTGCCGTCCAGGTCCTCCGCGTCACCGGGCGCCAACGTCGGTCGAATGCTGTCCAGTTCCGCCCTCAGCTGCGTCACGAGGTCGGCCAGACTCGCCGTGGCGGAGACGGCCGGGGCTCCCTGCGACGAGGAGTTGTTGCTGTTGTCGATGTCCTTGCCCAGGGCCGCGTTGATCATCGTGCCCGAATTCTCGAACTTGTCGCCCATTTTGAGTCCTTCCGCGTTCGCCAGCGTGTTGATGGAAATGTTGTTGCTGAGGTTGACCTTGGATTCCGGCGCCTTCTTCTCCGACGGTCCGTAGGGCAGGATGGACTTGAGTGCCTCCGCGAGCTGGCCCGGCGAGCGGTATCGGTTCGCCACCGACGTGCCGAGTGCCCGGTGGAGCAGCATCTGCAACGGCTCCGGAACCGTGGGGTGGAAGCGCAGACTGTAGGCTTCCCCGTCCGCCGGCGCGGGTCCGTCCCAGGGCAGTTGTTCCGTGCCGCTGAGCATGGTGTAGAGAACCCCGGCGAGTGCGAAGGTGTCGTCCTCCAGCGTCGGGGTGCGCCCGTCATGCGCGGCCCAGGGGTAGTAGCCGGATGGGGTCCCCGGCAGCAGCTGCTCCAGCCGCCCGTCCTGGTACTCGCCGCCGTGCCCCCAGCCGACGACATACATCCGCGCTCCTTCGCCGCCCTCGGCGACGATGAGGTTCCCTGGACGGATGTCGCCGTGTGACGTCTTCCGGCTCTCCCACACCTGGCGCACCGTGTAGCACGCCCCCATCACCATGCGAGCCGCCTCGAAGGGGAGCACAGCACTGCCCTGGCGAACGAAGTCGGCCAAAGACCGCCCGGCGACCTTGCGGTGGAGCAACCAACTGCCGTTGCGCTTCCACCCATCCGGCAGGCCCTCCACCGCCACTCCCGACAGGCCGTCGAAGAGTTCCTCGACACGTCGCAGGGTCTGCTGCGAGGCAGCCGGATACTGCTTGGCGATGTACGTGACGTCCCGGACGGGGAGGCGCAGGACCTCGCACGCGTTCGCCGGCGAGTCCTCGTAGCGAAACGTGACCTCGTACTGCGGACGCAGCTCCTTCTCGTGCTCGGGGACGTTTGCCTTGCCGTCGTCCCAGGGAGCGGTCTGCCGACCGAGCCACCTCTCCACGACGCTGTTGATCCAGGTCAGATCGGTGCCATTGCGCACGAGCAGGCCGTAGTCGAGGTAGTCGTCGAGCCGACAGCGATGTGCCTCCTCGACAAGTGCGGCCCTCACGGCCTTCTCGTCGGGGTCCGTGTCGAGCTCCTGAGCGATCCGGAAGAGAACGTCCGACGCTCCCTCCGACGGAGCGTACGGATCGAGGAGCCCGAGCACAGCTTCGTCCTGCCGCGTCATCCGGTCGAACGCCTCATCGACCAGATCGTCGTCGACGACCGCGCGGTTCGTGGACTCCAGGAGCTCGCACAGGGCCCGCCCCACCATGTGAACGTGCTGGGGGTGACCCGCGGTGTACTGGAAGACCAGCTCGGCGGCGGACGGCCGCACATCCACCCCTGTCCCGGAGAAGCCCTGGTGGATCACCTGGAGCGTGGCCTGCCGGTCGAGCGGTCCGAGTGGTAGGGGGTGCAGGAGGTCCTGACGGGACAGTGTGCCGTCCAGCCGCCGCCCAAGTTGCGCCGCCGTGTCGGAGCCGACGAGAAGCAGAGCGAGCGTGCCGTCCTGGCGCAGCCGTCGGAGATCACCGAACTTGCGGGACAGTTCCGCGGAGTCCTCGTAGCGGCGCAGGATTTCCTGGGACTCGTCGACGACGAGCAGCAGTCCCACCTTCCGGTCCTGCCAGACCGCCCGCCGCACCCCTCGCCACCAGCGCCGGAATTCGACCGCGTGGGGTTCTTCGGGGAGGGTGAGGACGCCGGGGTCGGTGTCGTAATGCTCCTCGATCCGGTCGCGCACCTCCTTGGCGATCCAGGTGAGCAGTGGGAGTGAGCACGGGTCCACCGACTGGCCGTCCAGCAGCACCGGGAAGACCTGCGGGATACGCCACTGATCGGGCTGGAGCAGGGTCTCGGGCGTACCACCCCACAGCCTGGTCAACTGACGAACCAGGGATGTCTTGCCGGCCCTGCGTGACCCGGTCATGCACACCAGCGGGACGGACTCGCGCCAGGCATCGCCGAAGGCTGCTCGCAACCGGTCCATCTCGGCGGCCCTGCCCGCGAACATCCTGGTGTTGACGGGATCGCCGGGCCGGAAACGGGAGGAGAGTCCCTCGCGGCGGGTGATCGGCTCGACTCTCACCGCGAATTCCCTGGCCCGGCCGATGCTCTGGTCGGGCAGGACCCCTGCGGCGTCGATGACGAGCTGATCGCCCGGCCAGGGGACAGCGAGGAAGAAGGAGGCGACGGACTCCGGCTCCATACGGCCGAGTACGTGGACGACCTTCGTTCCCCTTACCCGTACGGTCACCGAAGCGAGCGGCTCGGATCCGGCCCTGAGCTTCAGGCGGAGTTCCACCGGCCCGCCGTCGAGCCTCGTCGTCCTGTTCTCCCGCCAACTGAGGGGAGCCTGGTTGCCCGCGTCGGCGCGCAGTCGCTCGTGTCCCGCCGACTCCCAGACCTGCTGGAGGACCTGCTGCACGTGGAGTGCGGCGTCGCGGAGCGCGGCAGACGCGAGCGCGAGTGCCCACTCCCTTCCCTCCTTGATCGTCACGTTCACGTCCATGGGCGCGGCGCTGATCGGTGGCAGCGGCGCATCGCCCCGGGCGTAGACGTCCTCGATCATCTCGACGAGCCGCCGCCAACGCTCCCCGAGCCGTCGGCACAGCAGGGCGTCGGGGCCTGCGGCGCCGGCGGCGAAGGCCAGAGCCACCTGTTCCACTGCTCCAGCCAGTTCCGGACCGGGCCGTCCAGGCCGCTCCACGAGCCCGGCCAGGAGGTGGGCGGCATCCGGCGTCACGTCGGCCTCGTCCCAGACCTCGCCCACCGTGCCGCCGGCGAGCAGTCCCGCCGCCGCGCCGGACGGATCCGGCGCACCCCATTCCGCACACAGTGCGGTGAGGTCCGGCAGGACAGCCTCCTGGCCCTCGCCCAGTTCCAGGGCCTTGCGGTATGCCTCCAGCGCCCGGCCGACCATGCCGTCTTCGGCATACATCCGGCCGCGGATGCGGTTGCGGACCCTCTGTTCCGTGACGTAGGCAGGACCGGTCCCCCTCCTGCCCGGGTGGGAAAGGAAGCGGACGGCGCGTTCCCGGTCGGCCCCCATGGACGCGATGATCGCGCCCAGCTGGTCCGCGCCGAGGGGCCGGCTGATCGAGTTCAACGCCTCGGGAACGTGGGCGGCGAGGGCGCTGTCCACCAGAGCCTGCGAGGGCGGCATCTCCTCCCGTCGCAGGAGCTCGATCGCCTCGTCGACCAGTTCCGTGCGCCCGGCACGGTCGGCCAGCAGCGCCGCGAATCCAGCCAGGTTCTCGCTGCGGGGCGTCAACCGGGCGTGTACGAGGAGGAGTCGGGCGGCCTCGGCCGGACTTGCGCCCATGTCCGGTTCGGCCAGGACGCCCACGTGCGCGAGGAGCGTCGCCCTGTCGTTGTGCCACACCTCGACGCCGGACATCAGGCGTCCGACCTCGGCGTGGTCGCCCTGCGCGCAGGCGAGGCGGACGAGGATCTCGCGGCTCTTCGCCTCCGAGCCCGGCAGAGCCGCGACCGTACGGACCTCGTCGTAGCGCTCCGCCTCGATCAGGCAGTCGGCGGCGGCCTGGATGAGGGAGCTCGTCCTGGGGGACTCGTCGAGCAGCTTGCGCGCGAGGTCCGCCGCGAGTTCCCAGTCGTCCTCCGCAGCGGCGAGAAGGTCCGTGGCCCTTTCCCGCCACGTGGCGCCCAACAACGATTTCAAGGTGTTCCGGCTGACTTCCGGCCGGAATCGCGACAGTGCCTGCACACGGAGCGCGGCGAGCGCATCACCGTACTCGTGCCGCAGCATCTCCACGGCCTGTCGGCGCGTGGTCTGTGCTGCGGCGAGCCGCTGCCGCAACCCGACGGCCTGCTGGTGGTCGCGGCGGGGCAGCCCGCCCGCGACAGTGCGCAGGAGACTCGCCGCCTCCGCGCAGTTGGCGTTGAGCCGCAGCGCCTCTTCGGCGTGGTGGACGAGTTCGTCCTTGCGGTTCAGGGTCTGCGCCAGTTTGGCGATGCTCAGGTGCAGTTCGAAGCCGCTGTCGGATGTGACGTGGGTCAGCAGAAGCTGGTGAAGCTGCTCGACACGACCGAGCAGCCTTGCCACCCGGACGGCGGGGGCGAGCAGTTCGGCGTTGGCGTCGCTGCGCCCGATCCATTCCGTGAGCAGGTCCCAGGCGTTCTCGTACCGCTCCGCTGCCTCCAGCACCATCGCCAAGGAGGCGGCCGTGTCCGGCTGCGGATCCGGCTGGTACGTGAACAGTTCGCGCATGGTCGCGACGTAACGGCCCGCCGTCGACGAGCCGCCTGCCCGCATGGCGCGACGGGCGGCGTCAGCCGCGAGACGGAAGTGGTGGGAGGTCGGTTCGGTGCGACACTGGGCGATCAACTGCGCGGCGTTCGACTCCGCCTCTTCCAGGGCGCGCGAGGATCGCACGGACGCGGAGGTCTGCGTCGGCGTCTGCGCGTACGCCGGTCGGGTCGGGTTCCAGACTCCGGACGGCCGCGCGGGATGCTGCCCCATGGCGGCCGGGGAGTGGACAACCGGCTGGAGGATCGCTTCCGGTCCGCCCGTCGCCGGTGTGGGCACGGGGCGCCCCACGGCGGCGAAGAGCGCACGAAGCCCGACAGCCTGCTGGTCGTCGTACCGACGGGTCGACACGCGCGCGTGATATTCGAAAGTGGCTGCCGCAGCCTCCAGACGGCCGGTCGCCGCATACGCGCAGCCGAGGTTCCACGCGGCCCCCGAACCCAGCCAGCGGGTGTCGGCGAGCTCGCTGTGCAACCGCAGCGCCTCCTCTGCCCGCCCGGCGCCGGTGAGCTCGGCCAGCGCGTTGCCGGTGGCCACGGGGTGCGAACGGGCTGCCCACACCCACGCATCGGCCACGTCGTCGGCCGAGGCTCCGGGGAGCGGCTGCTGAGCGGCCCGGATGGCGGGTTGGGTGGCAGGCGGCCCGATGATCTGTGTGCGGTGGACGTCGAGGTGGTGGGCCCGACCCGGTGCCGGCGGACCGGCGTCGACGAGCCGGGGAGCGCTCGGCGGCCGGAGTACGGACGTCGGGGCACCTGCCGCGGCGGCCGCTCGGTCCCGGACGAGCAGGACGCGCGGGATCCTCTGGGGTGCTGTCCAGACGAGGGTGCGTTCCAGGAGCCGTACGGCCTCCATGGGACGTCCCGAGTCCATCAGCCAGAAGGCGAAGTCGCGGACGAGGTAGTCGTCGTGGCTGGCGGCGACCGCGTCGTGCAAGTCCCCCAGCTCCGTCTCGGACGGCGGCGGCAAGGTGCCCGAGCGCAGGGCCGACACAACGGCCGCCGGCTCCGTACTGCCGTACGCGGGCCTGCTCGACCCGGTGCTCGACGCGCCCCGGTCACCCGACCACGCCGGTCGGGGCTGCCCCGTCCCGGGGAGACCGGCGCCCTGATGGTCGGGAGTGGTCCCGGCCGTCGTCAGTTCCCTCAGCCGCTGTTCGAGCGGCCCGATCCAGGTCTCCGTGGCACGGAGTTCCCGCGCCCGGTCGAGTTCGCGGCGGGCCACGTCGTAGTCCGCGCACCGGCTGTCCAGCGCGGTGCGGGCCAGCTCGATGTGGTGTCGCCAGCTCAGTGCACCGCGCGCTTCGGAGATGCGCTGGACGACCGCCTGGGCGCGCAGCAGGTCGCCCGTCTCCCGGCAGATGCGGAGCATGAGGAACGCCCCGGGGGACGACGGGTTCTCACGCAGCAGGTCCTCGAGTTCCCGGGCGGCTCCCTGGACGTCCCCGCTCTCGTACATCTGCTTGGCGACGGACTCACGCGTCTGCTCGCGGATCCCCGGCGTCGACGGGACCTGCCGGATCTCGACTTCCGCAAGAGGGGAAGGCACACGCAGGCGCGCGCAGTAGGCGTCGGCCGCGGCCTTCTGCGCCTGGTTCGGGCGTCCGGGCAGGATCCGGGCCATCACCCCCAGGGACTCCACGGCGAGACGGTCGGCACCCACGGCGGCGTAGGCACAGGCGACGTTCCAGGCGACCGCGGCATTCATGTACTGCCGTGGGGCGAGATCGCGGTAGACCTCCAGCGCGGCTGCCGGGCTGCCGGCCGCGACGTGCCAGCCCACGGCCGGCCCCAGCGCGATCTTGGCTCCCGTACGTGCGGCGGTGGTGAAGGCCCGGGCGGCGTCGGCCGATTCGTTCGCGGCGGCGCTACGGACAGCCTCGGCCATGGCCGGGTTGGCGAGGGCGGCACCGTCCGGCGGTGTCAGCCAGGGAGGGAGCGGAGCGACCGGCGTGACGGGAAGCGCGGACAGCAGGTCGGGCGGCGGCAGGGGCGGGTGTCCCCTGTGGAACACTTCGTCGGCGGTCATGTGCCGCCCGGCCGCGCGGAGAGCCTGCTCCTGCAACTGCCACATGGCGGGATGCGTCTGCCGGGGGAATCGCGGGCCGGCGGCCTCCAACAGTTCCGCGGCGGCATCGGGGACCGTGAAGGTCAGCCGTCGCGCGACCCGGCTCACCTCCTGGAAAGAGCCTTCCGCGGCCAACTGGCGCAGCGACGCCCGCGCCGCCGCCCGGGCATCCGGGGAGGCATCCGGGCTCCAGCCCTCCTGAATCGTGGCGATGGCGCCGTCGTGCTGGTTCGGCACGCCCGCGCCGTCGGGCGGAGAGGGCTCCGCCGACCGGTCGGGGTCCCCCTCCGGCGATCCGGCGGGCGGGGCGTCCGTGGTGTCGGACCGCTCTTCCGCGTCGTCGTCGGTGATTCCCGTGGCACGGAACCGGTCCTCCGCGCGCCGGAGGTACTCCGCAGCGGCCTCCACTTCGCCGTTCGCGAAGTAGGTCTCCGCGGTCCGTACATCCAGGGCTACGTCGGCGTCGGGCGTGGCGAGGCCACTGAGCTCCGCACGCATCCTCTCCAGCCCGTGGGCGACATCGAACTCGGCGCGAGCCTCGGCGAGCAGTTCGACGCCCTGGCCGGCCTCCTCCACGTCACCTCGGGCGAGCGCGTCGATGACCATCTCCCCCAGGGGACCGAGGATCCGGGTGCCCTCTTCGCCCGCGTCGCGGAGCAGTTCCTCGCCACGTTCCCGGAGCCGTTCCAGCGGGGCCAGGGCAGCCTCGAGTGACTTCGGGTCGACTTCGGTGAATCGTGCGACGACGGCGATCTGGTGACGGTGGTGGGGGTCGGCCGAGGCGAGCGCCTCGGCGGCGATCCAGGAAAGCAGGGATTCCCCGCCCGGTGTGTGCGGCGCTCCCGGGGCCGGGTCGCTCTCCAGCGCGGCCAGGAGGACCGGCACGAGTTCGGGGTCGAGATCTGCGTGCCCCAGCTGGTCCGGGTCCAGCACGTCGAACTGCCGCCAGCGGAACTCGGCGGCGAGTTCCGCGATGCGCCGCGCGCGTTCGGTGACCTCGTCGGCAGCTGCCGTCAGCCGCCGCCACTTTGCGGCGCCGGCAGCGCTTTGGTAGTGCACTGCCGAGCCGCCGACTGCGTCGAGCGCCCGGTTCACCCGTTCGTCAGCAGTCTGCTCCAGGAACGCCTCGTCCCTTGAGGCACCGGCTGCGAGGCCGTCGAGCAGGCTCGTGACGGGTCGAGTGAAGAGTTCCGGGCCGAGAAGACGATCGATCTTGACGTGTTCGTCCGCGCAGACCCGCAGTTCCTCGGCCAGACTTCGGAGCAGCCTCGTTCCCGTGGCCTGGAGCATGACCGGGGAAGGCGCGGAGCGTAACAACTCCGACAGTCGGTGCGTCAGGTGCGCCGGAAGCGTCCGCTCCGCGTCGAA
This sequence comes from Streptomyces sp. NPDC047981, assembly GCF_040653315.1. NCBI lineage: Bacteria > Bacillati > Actinomycetota > Actinomycetes > Kitasatosporales > Streptomycetaceae > Streptomyces > Streptomyces sp. NPDC047981. The sequence goes on from NZ_JBEZNQ010000029.1 coordinate 83,751, forward strand.
GACGTCGTAGCTGCGGCCGGACCACGCCTGCCGCGCCCAGCTCACCAGTTGAGCGAGGGCGATGTCCTCGGCCTCCAGCGCGGCGGTGCCGAGCTGTGACACGAGTTCCGCGACCAGCGCGCTCTCGGTCGCGCGCTGGTCGGGGGGCGCAATGGCAGAGGCGAGGATGGCGGATCGACGATGGAGCAGGACGACGAAGGGTGCGGCCGATCTCAGCACTTGCCGGTCGATGCCGGCGCCGCCGCTCAGAGAGTGCCGGATGAACCGGGCCGTTGCCTCACCGGCAGCATCCGGCACCGAGGCCTCGGCCCCGCCCGTACCCTCGATCGCAGTCACCGTAGATGCTCCCCACTGGACTCCGGACTCTTCCCCGCAGCGTCATGCAGCGCACAACCGCAGCCGCGAAACGGACAGTTGGCGGCAGTGGGAAGCTCGGCGACGGGAAGGCGATTCTACCGACCTGACGACACGTCATGATCCCGGAATGCGGAAAGGGGCCGCGCCCGGTCGGGTGACCGGGCACAGCCCCTCGGCTTCCGCCGTCAGGCGCCGCGCAGCACGGCGCCCGTGCGCTCGGTCGCCAGGGCGACGGCCGCGTCGCGCGCGGCGCTGGCCTCGTCGACCGTCAGCGTGCGGTCTCCGGCACGGAACTTCAGGGCGTACGCCAGGGACTTCTTGCCCTCACCAAGCTGGTCGCCGGTGTACACGTCGAACAGCCTGATGGCCTCGAGGAGTTCACCGGCGCCGTCGCGCAGCGCCGCCTCGACCGTCTCGGTCGGGACCGAGGCGTCGACGACCAGGGCGACGTCCTGCGTGGCGACCGGGAAGGAGGAGATGGCCGGGGCCTTCAGGGGGCCCTCGTTGGCCTGCTCCACCAGGTCCAGGTCCAGCTCCATCGCGCACGTGCGGTCGGGCAGGCCGAGCGCCTTGACGACGCGCGGGTGCAGCTCGCCGCCGTGGCCGACGAGGACCTTCTCACCGGCGACGACCACGTGGAACGCGGCGCAGCGGCCCGGGTGCCACGGGGCGTGCTGGTCGGAGCTGATGAGCAGCTCGACACCGGCCTCGGCGGCCACCGTGCGCGCGGCCTGGATCGCGTCGGCCCAGTCGGCCGGGCGGCCCTTGCCCCACCAACCGGCCTGCTCGAGTGCTCCGTCTAGGACGACGGCCACACGGCGCGGCTGCGCGGGCAGCGCGGCGTTGACGCCGGCGATCTCCTCGGCGGTGGGACGGCGGTCGACGGGCAGCCGGACGGCGACCCCCGGCTGCTCGCCCGGCCGGAAGACCAGACCGGTCTCGAAGAGCGCCAGGTCGTGGCTGCCGCGCCCGTTGTTCCGGCGCAGCGCGCCGAGCAGGCCCGGCAGCAGCGTCGTACGGAGCGCGGGCTCCTCGTCGGAGAGCGGGTTGACCAGCGTGACCACGCGGCGACGGGCGTCGTCCGCGTCGAGGCCGAGCTGGTCGAAGACCTGCGCGCCGATGAACGGGTAGTTCAGCGCCTCGACGTAGCCCGCGCCGGCCAGCGCGCGGCCGACCCGGCGGTGGGTGCGCTGGCGCTCGGTGAGGCCGCGCCCGGCGGGCGGCTTGGGCAGCGTCGAGGGCAGGTTCTCGTAGCCCTCCAGCCGGATGACCTCTTCGGCCAGGTCGTTCGGCACGTAGAGGTCGGGGCGCCACGACGGGACGGTGACGACCAGCTCGTCCTGGCCGTAGACGTCGCAGCCGATCTCCTGGAGGCGGCGGACGACGGTCTCCCGGCCGTAGGCGACGCCCGCGACCTTGTCCGGGTGGTCCGCCGGCATGGTGACCGTGCGGGGCGCGGACGGCGCGAGGATCTCGGTGACCCCGGCCTCGGCCGTGCCGCCCGCGAGCAGCACCAGCAGGTCGACGCAGCGCTGGGCGGCGGCGGAAGCGGCCTGCGGGTCGACGCCGCGCTCGAAGCGCCGGGACGCCTCGGAGCCCAGCTTGTGCCGGCGGGCCGTGCGGGCGATCGAGATCGCGTCGAAGTGCGCGGCCTCGATGACGATCTCGGTGGTGCCCGTGACGATGCCCGTCTCGGGGTCGGTCACCGGGTCGGCGATCTCCGTGTGGGCGCCGCCCATCACGCCGGCCAGACCGATGGGCCCGCTGTTGTCGGTGATCAGCAGGTCCCCGGAGTCGAGGACGCGCTTGACACCGTCGAGCGTGGTGATCGTCTCGCCGGCGGCGGCGCGGCGGACGCCGATGGGGCCGTCGAGCCGGGTGCGGTCGTAGGCGTGCAGCGGCTGGCCGAGCTCCAGCATCACGTAGTTGGTGATGTCCACGGCGAGCGAGACGGTCCGCATGCCCGCCTTCTGCAGGCGGCGCTGCATCCAGATCGGGGAGCGCGCCTCGGGCGAGACGCCGACGACGGTGCGCGCGGTGAACCGGTCGCAGCCGATCGGGTCGGTGACCTGGACCGGGTAGCCGTACGAGTTCGGCGCGGGCACGTCGAGCAGCGCCGGGTCGCGCAGCGGCAGCCCGTACGCGATGGCGGTCTCGCGGGCGACACCGCGCATCGAGAGGCAGTAGCCGCGGTCGGGCGTGACGGCGATGTCGAGGACCTCGTCGTACAGCTCCAGGAGCTTGGTGGCGTCGATGCCGATCTCGAGCTCGGGCGGCAGCACGATGATGCCGTGCGAGCCGTCGTCGCCCATGCCCAGCTCGTCGCCGGAGCAGATCATGCCGCGGGAGACCCGGCCGTACGTCTTGCGCTCGGCGATCCGGAAGTCACCGGGGAGCACCGCGCCGGGCAGGGCCACGACGACCTTGTCGCCCTCGGCGAAGTTGCGGGCGCCGCAGATGATCTCCTGGGGCTCGCCGGTGCCGTTGGCCTGGCCGACGTCGACGGTGCAGAAGCGGATGGGCTTCTTGAACTCCGTCAGCTCCTCGATGGTGCGCACCTGGCCGACGACCAGCGGGCCGGTCAGGCCGGCGCCGAGCTGCTCGACGGTCTCGACCTCGAGTCCTGCCGAAATGAGCTTGGCCTGGACGTCACGTCCGGTCTCCGTCGCCGGCAGGTCGACGTACTCCCGCAGCCAAGAAAGCGGGACCCGCATCAGATCTCCATCCCGAACGGCCGGGTGAACCGGACGTCACCCTCGACCATGTCTCGCATGTCTTCGACGTTGTGGCGGAACATCAGCATCCGCTCGATGCCGAACCCGAAGGCGAATCCGCTGTACTTCTCCGGGTCGACACCGCAGGCGACGAGCACCTTGGGGTTGACCATGCCGCAGCCGCCCAGCTCGATCCAGCCCTCGCTGCCGCAGGTGCGGCAGGGCCGGTCGGGGTTGCCGACGGACTCGCCGCGGCAGACGTAGCAGAGCATGTCCATCTCGGCGGACGGCTCGGTGAACGGGAAGAAGTTCGGGCGGAGCCGGGTCTTCATGTCGGGCCCGAAGAGCGCCTGGACCATGTGGTCGAGGGTGCCCTTGAGGTCGGCCATGGTCAGGCCCTCGTCGACGGCGAGCAGCTCGATCTGGTGGAAGACCGGGGTGTGCGTGGCGTCGAGCTCGTCGGTGCGGTAGACGCGACCGGGGCAGACGACGTAGACCGGGGGCTCCCGGTCGATGAGCGTGCGGGCCTGCACCGGGGAGGTGTGCGTGCGGAGCACGACACCGGACTCGTCGCCCGTGGTGCCCTCGGGGCCCTGGACGAAGAAGGTGTCCTGCATCTGGCGCGCCGGGTGGTCCGGGACGAAGTTCAGGGCGTCGAAGTTGAACCACTCCGCCTCGACCTCGGGACCCTCGGCGACCTCGTACCCCATGGAGACGAAGACGTCGGCGACCCGCTCCATGAGCGTGGTCAGCGGGTGGCGGGCGCCGGCCGGAACTCGGTCGTACGGCAGGGTGACGTCCACCGCCTCCTCGACCAGGACGCGGGCGTCGCGCTCGTCCTCGAGCTCGGCCTGGCGGGTGGCGAGGGCCTTGGAGACGGCGCCGCGGGCCTGGCCCACGAGCTTGCCCGCCGCGGCCTTGGCCTGCGGCGGCAGCGCGCCGATCTCGCGGTTGGCCAGCGCGAGCGGCGAGGTGCCGCCGGTGTGCGCGACCTTCGCGTGCGCGAGCGCGTCGAGGTCACCCGCGGCGGCGAAGGCGGCGAGCGCCTCGTCCCGCATGCGCTCGATCTCTTCCGGTTTCAAGGCCTCGACCTCAACCGGGTCGTACGACTTATTGGGTGCGGACATCTCTTCCCGTGCTTCCGTTTGGCTGGCTTGGGCGCGGCCCCGCTCGACGTCAAGGGCGCAAACGTGCCAAAGGTCGAGTCTAACGGGGCGCGGGGACGCGAATGTGCCCGTGGGCGGCCCGGGCGGCTCGAGATCTCGTCAGGCGAGATAGGCCGGGGCGCCGACGGGCAGGATAAATCGGAACTCGGCGCCGCCGCGGGGACCGCGTCCGACGGTGATCGTTCCGCCGTGGGCCTCGACGATGCCCTTGACGATGTAGAGGCCGAGTCCGGTGCCACCACGCTTGCTCCCCCGCCAGAAGCGGGTGAAGACACGGCCCATCGACTCTTCGGGGATGCCGGGGCCTTCGTCGCTCACGGTGACCGCCGTTCCCTTCTCTCCGTCGGGGGTGTCGCTGGTGGGTGCCACCTCGATGGTGACGGTTCCCTCGCCGTGGCGCACCGCATTTTCGAGGAGGTTGCCGAGGACCTGGTCGACCTTGTCGGGGTCGGCCCACAGGTCGGGCAGCTGGGGCCGGACGCGGATGAAGAAGCGGTCCGGGGACTGGCCTCCGGTGGTGTGGGCCTGGATGTGCCGGCCGACGGCGGCGGCGATGTCGACGGGCTGGCGGCGCACCTCCAGGCGTCCGGAGTCGATCCGGGAGATGTCTAGGAGTTCGGCGATGAGCCGGGTGACGCGGTTGGCGTCGGCGTCGACGGTCTCCAGCATCAGCCGCTTCTGGTCGTCGGTGAACCGCTCCCACTTGGCGAGCAGGGTCGCGGTGAAGCCCTTGACGGAGGTCAGCGGGGACCGCAGTTCGTGGGCGACGGTGGCGATGAGCTCGGCGTGGCTGCGTTCGGTGCGGCGCCTGGCCTCGGTGCCGCGCAGCGAGACGACGACGCGCCGGACAGGCCCGGTGGGGTGCTCGCGGACGTAGCGGGCGGAGACGAGGACCTCGCGGCCGCCCGGCAGGAGCAGGTTGCGCTCGGGCTGGCCGCGCCGGGTGGCGAGGCCGCCGTACGGGTCGGTGAGGGTCCACCAGCGGCGGCCCTTGAGGTCCTCGAGCGGCAGGGCCTGGTCGAGCGGCAGGCCGAGGGCTTCGCCGGGGGGTACGGAGGTGATGCGGGCGGCGGCGGCGTTGAAGCAGACGACGTGCCCGGTGGCGTCGGCGACGACGAGACCGTCGGGCAGCTCGTCGGGGTCGATGCCGTGGACGCCCGGCGCCGCGAGGGAGGGTCCGTCCGGGCCCTCCGGGGCATCCGGCGCGGCGCTCCGTGCCTGTGCGGGACTGTCCGTGCCGACCGTCATCCCCGTTCCCCACCCCTCCGTGTACCGCAGTGGGCCCCCGAATTCGTCACCCTACTAGGTGCGGGTGACGCTTTGGAGCCCCTCAGCGGGAGGTTCGGGTGCGCTGGGCTCGCGCGGAGGCGTACAGGCACACGGCGGCCGCCGTCGCGAGGTTCAGGCTCTCGGCCTTGCCGTGGATCGGCACGCGCACCACGGCGTCCGCGAGGGCGCGGGTCTCCTCGGGGAGCCCCCAGGCCTCGTTGCCGAAGACCCAGGCGGTGGGCCCGCCCATGGTGCCGGCGTCCAGCTCGTCGTCGAGGTCGTCCTGCCCGGCGCCGTCGGCGGCGAGGATCCGTACGCCCACGCTCTTCAGTCCGGCGACGGCCTGCTCGACCGGTACGCCGACGACGACCGGAAGGTGGAAGAGGGAGCCGACGGAGGCGCGGACGGACTTGGGGTTGTAGAGGTCCACGGAGGCGTCGGTGAGGACGACGGCGTCGGCGCCGGCCGCGTCGGCGCAGCGCAGCACGGTGCCGGCGTTCCCGGGGTCGCGTACGTGGGCGAGGACGGCGACCAGCTTGGGCCGGGCCGCGAGGACCTCCTCGAACGGCGAGTCGAGGAAGCGGCAGACGCCGACGAGCCCCTGCGGGGTGACCGTCTGGGAGACCTCGGCGAGGACCGCGGCGTCGGCGTAGTGGACCCGGGCTCCGGCCGCGCGGGCGGCCTCGACGATCCCGTCGTACCGCTCGGCCGCCTCGACGGTGGTGAAGAGCTCGACGAGGGTGGGCTCACCGGAGCCGCTGCGGTGCTCGACGGCCTCGCGGACGGCCTGCGGGCCCTCGGCGATGAAGAGGCGGTCCTTGCCCCGGAAATTGCGCTTGGCGAGCCGCCTGGCGGCGACGACACGCGGCGAACGCGGGGAGATCAGCTCGGGGGTACCCATGGGGTCGGTGGCTCTTTTCGGCGGTCCGGGCGGGGTGATCGGGGTCCGGGTGCGGTGATCGGGGTCCGGGGTGGCCGGAGCCGGGCCGGCTCAGGCCGGCCCGGGGCTCCGAACACGACCGGACCCGCAGGCCCGAAGGCCTGCGGGTCCGGTGCAGAAGATCTGCGGCCTGGAGATCAGGCAGCGGCCTTCGGGGCGTTGACATCGGCCGGAAGGGCCTTCTGAGCGACCTCGACGAGCGCGGCGAACGCGTTCGAGTCGTTGACGGCCAGCTCGGCGAGGATCTTGCGGTCCACCTCGATGTTGGCGGCCTTCAGACCCTGGATGAGGCGGTTGTACGTCATGCCGTTGGCGCGGGCAGCGGCGTTGATGCGCTGGATCCACAGCTGACGGAAGTCGCCCTTGCGCTTCTTGCGGTCGTTGTAGTTGTAGACCAGCGAGTGGGTGACCTGCTCCTTGGCCTTGCGGTACAGGCGCGAACGCTGACCGCGGTAGCCGGAGGCCGCCTCGAGGATCGCCCGGCGCTTCTTGTGGGCGTTGACTGCCCGCTTGACGCGTGCCACTTCTTAACTCCTTGTAGCGGGGCCGTGGGGGTACTCACACGACCCGGAAAACGGATGGGTCCCGGTCTTGGCCGGATGCCCTCGTCGCCGAGGGCGGGAGATCAAGATCAGATGCCCAGCATCTTCTTGATCTTGGCCGCGTCGCCCGGGGCCATCTCCGCGTTGCCGGTGAGGCGACGCGTCAGCTTGGACGACTTGTGCTCGAGCAGGTGGCGCTTGCCGGCGCGCTCGCGCAGCACCTTGCCGGAGCCGGTGATCTTGAAGCGCTTCTTGGCACCGGAGTGCGTCTTGTTCTTCGGCATCGCGCCGTTATCTCCTCGTCAGTGGCGCTCCCCCCGGTGCGGGCACCGGGTCAGCCGGGAGCGTCAGTTCTTCGTGTGGTGGTTCCGGGCGAGGCCCGGGGCTGCCTGGATGGCAGCCCCTCGGGTCACGCCTCGGGGTTCTCGGCCTCGGCGGGAGCCTCGGCCGAAGCCTCCGTGGCCGGAGCCGCAGCGGTCTCGTCGGACGAACCGCCCTGACGCTCCGCCTTGCGCGCGGCCTGAGCCTCACGCGCCTCGGCCATGGCCTCGGTCTTCTTCTTGTGCGGGCCAAGAACCATGATCATGTTCCGGCCGTCCTGCTTGGGGTTGGACTCGATGAAGCCAAGCTCCTCGACGTCCGACGCCAGCCGCTGCAGCAGCCGGAAGCCAAGCTCGGGGCGAGACTGCTCGCGACCACGGAACATGATCGTGATCTTGACCTTGTCACCCTGCTTGAGGAACCGGACGACGTGACCCTTCTTGGTGTCATAGTCGTGCGGGTCGATCTTCGGCCGGAGCTTCATCTCCTTGATGACCGTGTGCGCCTGGTTCTTGCGCGCCTCACGGGCCTTCATGGCCGACTCGTACTTGAACTTCCCGTAGTCCATGAGCTTGCAGACGGGCGGACGGGCGTTCGCCGCCACCTCGACGAGGTCGAGGTCGTACTCCTGAGCAAGCTCAAGGGCCTTGGCAAGCGGAACAATCCCGACCTGCTCGCCGCTGGGACCGACAAGTCGCACCTCGGGAACGCGAATCCGGTCGTTGATGCGGGGCTCGGCGCTGATGGATCCTCCTAAGTAGCACCACGCGACCGCCTGGCGGACGGACACGTCTGTCTGTTCAGTAGACCAACCGCGCCGGTACATGAAAAATGCCCCGGACGGGACACAGGCGGGGCTCCACGGAAATACCGGAGCACCGCCGCGGTCAACCGCGGGGCGCACATCGGGCGGCTCCATCGTCCGTACGGAACGATGGGGACCGCCTGACCGGTGACCCGCCGCCCGCGAGGGCAGCCAGGTGGGAGATCGGAGCCTCCACTTGTGGGCCGGGCACACAGGTGTCCGGCCGGTCGTTACACCAGGTTAGCAGGGACTGTCTCTGTTCGCGAACAGAGACAGCGGGCGCGGGGCCGGCCGCCGGTCCGCTTATCGTGTGGGCATGAGTGAGACGCCCCAGAACGAGTCCCCCGACTTCGACGAGATGACCCGTGACATCGCGGAGGTCCCCGCGGTGGAGGTCATCGTGACCGTCGCGGTGAACCTGATGAGCGCCGCCGCGGTGAAGCTCGGACTCACCGAGGACGGCGAGAAGCACAAGGACCTCGACGAGGCCCGCAAGCTGGTCCACGCCCTGGCGGGCCTCCTCGACGCCGGCGCGACGGAGATCAGCTCCTTCCACGCGGCGCCGCTGCGGGACGGCCTGAAGTCCCTGCAGCTGGCCTTCCGCGAGGCGTCGATCGTCCCGGACGAGCCGGGCCAGGGCCCGGGCGAGAAGTACACGGGGCCGGTGTACGGCTAGTTCGGGGGTACGGGGGTCGCCCCCCGGAAGATCGCAGCCACGGGGCCGGTGTACGGCTAGTTCGGGGGTACGGGGGTCGCCCCCCGGAAGATCGCAGCCACGGGGCCGGTGTACGGCTAGGGCCCGTCGGGGGTACGGGGGTCGGCCCCCGGAAGATCGCAGCCACGGGGCCGGTGTACGGCTAGCCCGCTGCGCCGATTCGATCGGGGGTACGGGGTGCTCCCGTACCCCTTTTCAGTTCCGTACGTAGAAGGGCTCGCCCGGAGGCGTGGCCGAGGCCGGCAGGAGTGCCAGGTCGAGGCCGCGCACCAGGCGGGCCCTCAGTGTTTCGTCGGCGGCGAGGCCACGGGCCACCCGCTGGGCCGCCTCCGCCGGGGCGGCGTCCTCGGCGAGGACGAGGGCGAGGGTGCCGTCGGCGGTGCCGGGACCGAGATGGGCGCGCAGGACGGCGGGCTCGGCGGCGACCGCGTTGCGCACCGCTTCCCGTACCGCCGGGTCGTCCAGCGGGTCCAGGCTGGTGCGGCCCTCGGCGAGGGCGAGCAGCGCGCGGCCGGACAGCTCGTAGGGGACGGGGCCCGCGAGGTCGAGGACGAGGGTGTCCGCCTTCTCGTGCGCGGCGGCCTGGAGGGCCTGGTGCAGGGGGACGGCCACCGGCCGGGCCTCGGGGTCCCACAGCGCGAGCGAGGCGATCGAGGTGAACGCGGGGAGCGCGCGGCGGTCTCCGGCGGTGAGCGTGGGGACGGCCATGTCGCTGGTCTTCTCGCGGCGCAGCCCCGTCTCGGGGTCCTCCTCGACCTCGCCGAGGACGGCGACGACGGGGACGAGCAGCCGGGCCTCCTTCAGCGCGGCGAGCACCGGGCCGTGGGCGGTTCTGTCCGTCGCCCAGGCCGCGAGGGCCTCGGCGAGCCGCGGGTCGGCGGTGCCGTTGTCGTCGGAGAAACCGGGGTCAGGGATGTTCTTGAGCGCCACGTACCGAGCCTAACCGCCGGGTCGGGGCGGTCAGCGCGGAGGGCGGGGCCCGGTGGCGCGGCCGCCGCGCCACAGGACGACCGCGGCGGCGAGCAGGACGGCGCCGAGGCCGCCGGCGGCCGGTGCGAGCAGGCCGATCGGCTTGCCGTCGTCCTCGGCGGGCGGCTGCGGGCCGGGGCCGAAGAAGCGGCCGCGGTAGCCGGCGGCGGCGTTCTTGGGGTCGGCGGCCTTGAGCCGGAGGCCGGCCTCGATGGCGGCGGCCGGGTCGACGGTGCCGTACCCCTTCTCGTCGCTGCGGCCGCCCTTGGGCCGGTTGCGGGCGGTGTCGATGAGGAGCTGCTTGACCTGGGCCGGGCTCAGGTCGGGGTGGGCGGAGCGGACGAGGGCGACGGCGCCGGAGACGAAGGCGGCGGCGGCGCTGGTGCCCCAGCCCGAGTAGTAGCGGCGGTCGGGGTCGGCGATGACGATGTCGAGGCCGGGCGCGCTGACGGTGGCGTACCAGCGGCTGGTGGAGAACGAGGCGCGGGTGCCCCAGCGGTCGACGGCGGTGACGGCGACGACCCCGGGGTAGGCGGCGGGGTACGAGATGTGGTCGCCCTTCTCGCCGCCGTTGCCGGCCGAGGCGACGACGGAGACGCCCTTGGCGAGGGCGTACTGGACGGCGGCGTCCTCGCCGGCGTCCGGGTGGGCGGACTTGGAGTCGTCGCCGAGGGAGAGGTTGATGACGTCGGCGCCGTGGTCGACGGCCCAGCGGATGCCTTCGGCCAGGGCGGTGCCGCGGGTCTTGCGGGCCTTGTCGCGGGACTTGTCGGCGCCTTCGAGGATGACGCGGACGGGCAGGATCTCGGCCTTGGGCGCGATGCCGAGGACGCCGTCCTGACGGCCGGCTCCGTGGCCGTGCCCGGCGATGATGCCTGCCATGGCGGTGCCGTGGCGGGCCCAGGCGCGGTCGCCGCGCTGGGCGCCGAAGCCGACGAGGTCCTTGCCGGGGAGGACGGAGCCGACGAGGTCGGGGTGCTGGGCGTCGACACCGGTGTCGAGCACGGCGACGGTGATGCCCTCGCCCTTGGTGGTGCGCCAGGCCTCGGTGGTGTGCATGGCTTCGAGCCCCCACTGGCGGGCGCGGATGGTGTCCGCGTACGCCGGTGTGGTGGTGGCGGGGAGCACGGCGAAGGCGGCGGCGAGGAGCGCGGCGAGGGCGCGGGGGTTGCGGAGGGTCCGGTTCACGTGTCGGCGTCCTTCGCTGCCGTGGCGACCGTGGCGCGCAGGGCGCGCTCGATCTGGTCGGCGACGCCCTTGGCCTCGTGGCCGAGGCCGGCCTGGGCGGCGGGGCTGGTCTGCCGTTCGGCCATGGCCCGTGCGGCGGATTCGGGGGCGGCGACGGCGCGGCCGTCGGCGAAGCCGGAGACGGCGGTGACGACGACGGGGAGGTCGGTGAGGGCGTGGGTGGACCAACTGGCGCGCTGCGCGGGGCCGAAGCGGGCGGCCACGGTGCCGGGGCCGGCGAGCGCGGGCGGCACGTCGGCGGCGAGCGCGGCGGCGGAGCGGGTCGCGAGCGTGCGGGTGGCGGTGGGATCGGCCTGGGTGAAGACGAGGCCCACGGTGATGACGCTGGAGGCGGTCGCGTCGGTGTAGGTGGCGCGCAGGACGCGGTCGCAGCCGAGGGGGCGGAGCGTGGTGAGCACGCTCGCGGGCAGCACGGCCGCCGTGCAGGGGGTGTCGGGCGCGACGACGACGCGGGTCCAGGTGCGGTCGGCGGCGCCGGGTCCCTTGCCGGGACCGGCGAGGGTGCGGGGGAAGAGCGTGTCGACGGGGACGCTGTGCCAGAGGGTGGCCGCCTCGGTGTAGCCGATGGGCTCGGCGGGCGCGCCGGCGTCGGTGGCGGCGAGGACGGCTCCGGCGAGGGCGCCGCCGACGAGGCCGACGCCGAGGACGAGGCAGGCCCCGGCCGCGACGACCCGGCCGACGCGGCGCTCGCGGATGGGCCGCAGGCGGGTGGTGGTCTCGACGGGCGTCTCGGGCGGTGCGGTGAAGGCCCGGTAGGCGCCGTACGTCCCATAGGTCTGCGCGCGCGGGGGCGTGGCGGCGGCAGCGCCTGCGGCGGGCGGGGGCATGGGTGCGGAGTGGGGTGCAGTGCGGGGCGTGGGCGCAGAGGGGGGCGCTGTGCGGGGCGCGGGGGCGCCGGCC
>NZ_JBEZNQ010000030.1:0-95334 GCF_040653315.1 Streptomyces sp. NPDC047981
GGGTGGTCAGAGGGTGTTCGGCTCGAACGAGAAGAAGAGGACGTTGGCGCGCTCCATCTGCGGGTTCCGGCGGACCATGTCGTCCTTGATCGCCAGGAACGCGTCGCTGCGGGTGCATCCGGCGGGCGGGGTCCAGGTGCCGTGGGCACTGACCGACCCGAAGCCGGGCATCTGTAGGGTCATGACCCAGTGGTGACTGCCCTGGTGGGACGCCGGGGCAGGGGTGGTCTCGACCGTCTGGGCGGTGGTGTTGGGCATGGCGGTCCTCTCAGGTGGTCGCGGTGGGGTGAGTGGTCAGTACCGGGAGTAGGGCAGGGCGCGGCACGTCTCGGCGTGCTGCTGCGCCCACTTCCGGGCGGCGTCGATGACGGGCTGGGCGGCCGGGGCGGTCTCGTCGGCGTCGCCGTCCAGGAGGAACTCGCCGGTCGCCGGGACCTCGTGGACCGGGTCGGCGCAGCCGTGGCCGGTGCAGCGGACCGTGGCCGCGAACTTCACCGTGTTCTCCCGCTCGGTCAGGCCGACCTTCTTCCAGCGCCGGGAGAACACGATGTTCAGGTCGGTCTCGACGGTGGCGCCGGCGACGGCCTGAAACTTGCCGATCAGGTGGTTGTCGGTGCGGTTCTCGCTGAGGATCGTGCGGCCCCTGCTCAGGTGCCGGCGCTGGTCACGGATCTCGTCCTTGACGGTCTCGATGGGGTTCGGGGCGGTCTGGGAGTGCATGGCTGGCCTTCCAGGTGCGGTCGCGGGTGGGGGGCCCGGCCCGTTGCCGGGCCCCGGGGTGGTGCGTGCCGTACGGGGTGGGTCAGATGCCGTCGATGAGGGCGGCGGCCTCACTGGGGTGGTCGCGCGGGGCGTACTCAGCGGTCTCGTACGCGTACTGCTCGCCGCGCCGCTGCACCGACTTCGCGGTCTCCGCGTCGAGCGTGCGGAGCGCCGGGTTCGAGTCCGGGTTGGTCAGCCGCTGGACGAGGAGGCCGAGGGCGGCGAGGACGTCGGTGCCGGTCCCGGCGACGCTGGTGATGACGGTCTGCGTCTTGTCGGCCGTCAGCCGGTCGACGGCCAGGAGCCGGATCCCGTCGCGGATCATGTCGATCCCCGGGTGGATCCCCGCCAGGTCGTCCAGGACACCGGCAAGGTCGTCGTCGAGGGGCGGGACCGCGTTGTCGGCGGTGTGCACCGGGGCCGCCTCACCGGGGATGTGGCGCCAGGGGTAGTTCGTCATCACTCGCCCCCGTCAAGGTCGCCGGTGACGAGCTGCTCGAACGCGGCGGCCGCACGACCCGGAACCTCGGAGGCGAGGACGTCGTCGAGGAGGTCCAGCGGGTCGAGGGAGTCGAAGAAGGCGTCGATCTCGGCGACGAGAATCGGATCGGGGGTGTCTCCCCCGCGCTGCGCCTTCACGCCGCCACCTGCTTCGGGGCCGTCGCGGCGGTCGGGGCGGGGGCGAACTGCTGGCAGTTGCCGGGGCACAGCCAGCTGTCGCAGAACAGGCAGCGCTCGTTGTACGACACGTGCGGGGCGAGGAGGAGTACCGGCTGCTGCTCGTAGCTGGGCTTCATCTCAGCCAGCGTGCGGCGCGCCGGGCGAACGGCGCGGGCCGTACGGGCCCGGCGCAGCGCCTCGTCGGCGTCGAAGGAGGGGTGGGTCATGGGGATGGTCCGGGTCGGACTCGTGCGATCCTGGCTCATAGCGGATCGGCCTCCTGATTGAGCAGGTAGGGCAGGTTCTGCATCAGGGCTCGGTGTTCGCGCACCGGGCCCTTCTTCATGCCGCGAGTGCGGCGACCTTGGGCTTGATCTGGCGGTTCTTCTCGTACGCCCGCACGTCGGAGAGCAGTACGCGGATGCCGGCCTTGCTGGTGCCGCGCCCCACGCGGATGGCGGGGAGGTCACCGGCCTCGACGGCGTCGTAGATGGTCGAGAGGCCGACGGCGAGGTACCCGGCGATCCACCTGACCGTGACGTACGGGGTCGAGGGCGGCGCAGACACCTCGGCGACGGCGGATTCCGTGGATTCCGTCGTTTCCATGAGCTCCACCTTAAGCGCTACGGACCCTAAGCGGCAAGCGCTTAAGGTGGCATACTGCTGAGAGCGGTAAGGAAGTAAGGTCGAACGCAACTAGTGAGCTTGGAGGTGTGCGCATGTCGGGCGACGCGTGGATCAGCGAAACAGCGCCTTACCTGGCCCCACGCGAGCAGGGGAAGCCCGACGCGTGGACCGAGGAGGCCGCCCGACGCGGGCGCAGCGGAGGGCAAACCCTTCTGCAGGTCGGCGAGGTGTCAGCGCCGGCACTCGTGCGGGCCGCACTGAACCTCGGGCCAGACGACCAGGTCGTCGTGCGGAGCCGCCTGATCCTGCTGGACGGGCACCCCGTGGAGATCGCCCGGTCGTACTACCCCGTCGCGGTCGCGCGCGGCACTCGGCTTGCCGACCCACGCAAGATCCCGGGTGGCGCGGTCAGCCTTCTGCGCGACCTCGGGTTCTCGAGCGGCTCTGTCCTCGAGGACGTTAGCGCCGGCCTGGCCGATCCCGAGGAGCGCGAACATCTGGCGCTCCCCGAGGGGAGCGCGGTTCTGCGCCTGCTCCGTACGACCACCACGGCAGAAGGAGTGCCCTTCGAGGCCTCCTGGATGACCATGCCGGCCGACCGGCACCTCACGTACCGACTTGGGAAGTAGGACCGATGGCGAGGGAGTTCAAGGACCCCAGATCCCCGCACCAGAAGATCGCGGCCGAGGTTCGGCGGCAGATCACGCGTGGAGACCTCGAGCCCGGCAGCAAGCTCGGATCCACGGCGGAGCTGATGGAGCAGTACGGCGGCGTCGCCAACACGACGATCCAGAAGGCGCTCCAGATGCTCAAGGCGGAGGGACTTCTCGAGGGCATGCCGGGAAAGGGCGTGTTCGTACGCCAGCACGCGCAGCAGCCGATCGAGCCGGTCACCTTCATGAAGCCAGCCGAGCCCGGAGAGCCGTACCCCTGGATGACGGAGGCGGCGAAGCGGCAGCAGGTAGGCCGGTCGCAGCTCCTCGATGTTGAGGTCGTGCGCCCGCCGAAGGAAGTCGCTGAGGCTCTCGAGCTGGAGGACGGTGAGCAGGCCGTGTTGCGTAAGCAGGTCCTGTTCCTGGACGACGAGCCCACGGAGCTGACCCGCTCGTACTACCCGCTCGGCCTGGCCGAGGGAACTCAGATGCTGGAGAAGAAGCGGATCCGCGGGGGGACGCCTGCTCTGCTCAACTCCTTGGGGTTCCCGCCTCGGGAGTTCGTGGACGAACTGTCCGCGGAGATTCCCACCGAGGAGGAAGTGGCAGCCCTTGAGCTCCCCAAGGACATGCCCGTCCTCGTGGCGTTCAGGGTGGTCTACTCCGATGATCGACGCCCCATCGAGGTGACGCTGATGACGAAGGCTGCGCACCGGTACCGGATGCGGTACAGGATTCCGGTGTAGCCGAGAGGCATCTCCAGCCAACTGGTTCAGCGCAGACCTTAAGGGTTCTGCGCTTACAGTGATAGCGTCGAAGAGGTAAGCGACCGGGAGGTCGATGACGTAGATCGAACGCCTGCGCCTGCAGGCAGAAAGCGGCCGACCGGTCATCACCCCGGTCGACCGCCCTTATGGCCGCTGTCCTGCGAAGACGTAACGCGGCCACGTGAACCACTCCCATCAGAAGGGTTCGCCATGAGCCTACTAGTGAGACTCACCAGCGCGAAGTGCAGCGCCCTGAAAGCGGTGCTGCCGTGACGACCAAGAACAACCTGCCGCCCGCCGTGACGTTCCAGAGCGGGGCCGCCCTCCTCATGCAGCTGGGCATCGTGGACCGCATCACCCACCAGGGCGTCCGGCACATTGCCGAGACCGACCCCCAGTGGCCGTTCGGCGACGGCCGCGAGCACCCCTACTGGACGCTCGCCAACGCCACCGTCATGGCCACCGAGCCGTTCCTGGACTTCTTCCGGGAGCGCGGGCGCGCGAGGCAGATCAGACGTACGTGATGCTCCCGGACTGGGCGGCGCTGCCACCTGGCCCCGGACACGCCGAAGGCCGGCGAGTTCACAGCTCAACCGGCCTTCCAAGCACACCAGCGGGTTGCACCCCGCTGCATCGAACGCTCCACCCTCACCTAAGAGCGAGGTCGTCCATGACCAAGAGCGTACCGGGCCCGGCGGGTCCGGCAAGTAGTACCCCCGCCGCCAGCACCCAAGTGGCCGGGGGTGTCGCATGAGCTACGGCCCTGAGGTTCGCCGCGGCGGCAACCTGCCGTTCGGCATGTTCTGCGCCCAGTGGATGTGCGATCCGCGGTACTCCGCGAACGCGCGCACCCTGTACGGGATCCTCATCACCTACGCGGACACCCAGGCGCGGCACACCGCCATGGGGAAGCCCTACCGGCGGGAGCTGGCACGCCAACTCGGGGTGTCGCTGTCGACCCTGGACCGCACCCTCCTGGAACTCGAAGTCGGCGGCCTCATCCGGATCGAGGAGCGGAAGAACCCGGAGAACCCGCTCGACAACGACGCCAACGTCTACCACCTACTCGACGCACCGCTGATGTGGCAGGGCAACGGAACGTGGATCGACCCGCTCGGGCCGGGGGTGAAGGCTGCCGACGTGGCCAAGCAAGTGACCGAGGCGCGCCGTGCCGACAAGCGCGAGGCAGGCGAGGTAAGGAAGGGCGGCGTGGCCAAGGGAATCAGCACGAAAGCGGTCAAAGCGGCAAGGGAAGCGGCCGCGCTCGAGGAGGGGGGTAGCAGCACCCATGCTGCTACCCCTGGCAGCACCCATGCTGCGAGGGTGGCAGCACCGGTGCTGCCCAATATCCAGAGCCCTGTCCAGACGCCTTCTCCAGACCCGGATGCCCCTTCGGGGCGTAGCCCCGCTGGATGCCGTCAGGCCTCTACAGGTAGTAGGGAGCCAGGCGTGAGCGGCTCCGCCGCGTCCGGCAGGAAGCCAGCTCGGTTGTCGAAGGCGCAGCGGGACCAGGTGCAGGCCGTACGGGCGCTCCTTCCCCGCGAGCTCGACGAGGCGCTCGGCGCCCGGACGCCGCCGAACGTGGCCGCGGCCGTGCTGACCGCGCTCGCGGTCGGTGAGGCGAGGGAGCGGACGGTGGAGCAGCTCGTCGAGCACCGGGTGCTGCCCCGGTGGAACGGGTACTGGGCGTCGAAGTTCTTCGCCGGTGAGCTGCCGGAGCAGCCGTACGGGCCGCTGCTGGCGATGGTGAAGGACACCGCCGAGTGCGGCAGTCTCTCCTGCGACGACCGGGTCGACATCCACACCGGCCTGCCGTGCACTGCATGTGCGACCCGGGCGCAGGACCAGCGGGCCGACCGCGACGAGCCGAAGGACCATCCTCCCCTCATCGACGAGCCCCCCGTTTTTCCAGCGCAGCGGGATCGAGTCGTCGTGGACCACTCGGTCGGCCTCCGGCCCGAGTGCGGTGACTGCGGGAGGCCGTTCGCCGCCGAGACCACCGAGACGCTGTGCACGGAGTGCCGCCCCAGCAACGTCCTGGCGCCGTTCTGACCCCGGGTGGCGTACAGCTGTCACCGCGGTACGCCACCCGGTCCTTCCGACGCCTTGCTCCAACCGAGGTGGCCGCGCCGTCGGACCGACACCTCGCCGTCCTAACCGCCGTTCAACAGCCGGGCGCGCAGGGCCGCCCGGTGCTTCGCGGCCCGCCCCGAAGCCGTGACACCTCCTGGAGGACCTATGGGCCGCAATCGGCCGAACAAGCCCCGCCGCGACAAGGCGCCCCGCCAGCGCGGCTACACCCTGCAGGAACTTCAGCCTCCAGGCGAGGACTACAAGGAATGGATCGAGGTGCCCTCCGGGCTGGACACCTCGAAGATCAACGATCCGCAGATTGGCGCCGAGGAGATCGACTTCCTTCACCGGCTGGCACGGCTGGCCCCGGTCTACGGCAGCAACGTCCCCGTGGCCGGCATCGTCCTCGACACGGTGATCGACACCGGGCAGCTCCCGATCTACAGCGGTGAGGGCACCGGCAGGCTGATCCCGCTTCAGCAGGTCGCTGCTGCGTACCCCGAGTTCGACTCCGAGAGTGTCCGCGAGTCCATCCACCGCCTGCACGCCGCGGGCGCATTCCTGGTGGTCTCGGACGCCGAGACCGAGTTGTCCCTCGTGCGCTTCGTGTCGAGGAAGCCCGAGCATCCTGGAGATCCTTGGGGGTTCATCGACGACAAGTCCGTTCCGGCCGCGACGACCTGTGTGCCCACCGAGATGTGGGACGAGCTGCCGCTAAGCGTGGCCACAGCCGTTCTCTACCTCCGCTCGTGCGAGTCTCGGCTGGAGGAACCGGCTCCGAAGGACCTGCTGCGCTTCGACGAGGTCGAGAGCCTGGAGCAGGCCCAGGAGCTGTGGGACAAGGCACACGATTCGGGCTACGTCGACTACAAGGGCTGCGAGGCGTGCCCCACCGGGCACCTGTGCACCCGGCGTGACGACTAGGCCAGCGCGGCGCGGCCAGCCTGAGTGGCTTCCATGAGGTCTGGCCGCTCCCCGTTCGCCGGATGCACAATCCGGATCAGCTCGGCGTCGTGGAGGTCGATCATGGCGCGGTAGAGCCCGAACTGCTTCTCCTGCCACACCACCCGACGTGGGTCATCCTCAGCCGCGCTCCGCTCGAAGTTCGGCGGGTGGATGGTGTGGAAGAAGCTCGAGGCGGCTACCGGCTCCGGAGACCGCGCGATCATGCCCAGCAGCTTCAGCTCGTCTGCGTTCAACGTCATGCCGGCAGCCTAGGGCTGCCACCTCAGGTCTCGTCGAGGGCGCGGCGTACGGCGGCCATGTAGTACTTGCGGGCTTTGACAATGGGCGCCACACCTTCCTCTCGGGTTGCGTAGCGGCCGTTCACAGCTACCGCGAACCGCAATGCGGCCTCGGCGACTTCCGGCGGCCCTTCAAGCTCGACCATCGCCTGCGCGTTCAGGAATTTTGCGGCCTGCTCGGGGTCCACTTGTACCTGCCAAGCCTGCCCCACCTCCAGGAGGTGGACGTACACCTGTCGCCGACGCTCGACCGCGCGGGCGCGGCGCTGTTCGTCGAGGGTGGCCTGGACGGTGGCGATCAGCGCGGCCGCCTGCGCCTGGCCGGCGGCTACGGTCGCGGCGGCTTGGCGATGGCCGGCCTTCCAGGTGAAGAACCCCGTCGTGATGCTGCCCAGGATGGCCGACCCGGCGGCGATCAGGGCGATCCCCCACTCACTCATACGGCGGATCCTGCCACGCTCGTGCGGTTGGCGGCCGGGTTGTCGGTGGGGCCCGCTACGGTGGTGGTGCATCAACCGGCCAGCCGCGTACTGCCGGTCGCCGCACACGCTCGCACCCACGCTGCGGGCAAGCCCCGAACTCGGGGGCGGCCAAGGTCTCCAGGGGCCCGCGTAGACGACTTCCGGCACGCCACCGTCCGTGTGCCGTCTCCTGCTGTGGCCCCTTGACGTATGGCCGGAGGAGCGTGGGTCCTGTCCGGCTGGGAGACGTCATGCCGAAGAACCAGTCCACCGCCGCGAAGCGCGCCCGCGCCGCCGCCCGGGACGGCGCCAAGTACACCGCCGCCCTCCGTGAGGCGCAGCCGTTCCGCGTGCCGCCCGGCCTGAGCGTCGTCGACGAGGAGGCGCTGTCCGAGGGCGAGCTCCTAGTCGTCGACGGGCTTCGCGCGCTCGCGGCCGCGGGCCGGCGGCTGCCGTACACGATGGCCGACCCGGATCCGGAAGTCCTCGAGGCAAAGCGGCGCGCCGAGGAGCAGGGGGTCAGCTCGTTGTGGCAGCGGTGGGCGTCGGTGGAGGCCGCCGTCGACGGATACGTGCTGCGGGAATCCCAGTACGGGCCGAACCGGTCCGGCTACTCCTCGACCGACCGCGGGCCCCGCGTGCCGGTGCCAGTCCTTACGGCTGACGGCTCGGTGACCGTGGTGGGGATGCCGGAGTGGGCTCGGCTGGAAGGCGTGCAGTGGGTGTGGGCGCACACCGGCTGGCCGGTCGACGAGCCCGGACGGATCGTGGACCCGCCGCAGACGTTCACGCCGGCGTCGGGACTGCGCTGGGAGGTCGCTGCCTGGTTGGACATGTCCCGGGACGGCCAGGTGCTGGGCGAGGACTACGGCGGCAGCGCGTCGGGGTGGCAGACCGTCGGCTGGTGCACCAGCAGGGAGGACGCCTGCCAGGTCGCCGCCGCGTATGCCGCGCCCGCGCACGACAGTCTGTTCAGCCGTGCCGACGTCGTCCAGCACGGGACCGACAACGGCATCGTCTCCGTCACCGTCGACACGTACCTGGCCGTCCCGGACGCCCCCGCGCGTCCTCGCCGCGGCGCTGCGGCGGGCCCGCGGCCAGCGTCCCCGGACCGGTCTGAGGTTCCCGAACCCGCTTGGTACCCGGGGGAGGAGCACCCGCCGAACTCTTCGTTGATCGTGTGGACCGGCACCGGGTGGCGGACGTTGATGTGGACGGACTTCCAGGCCGGGCACGCCGCGTCTGCGCTCGGGATCGGGGCTGGTGGCCCGTACGAGTGGGCCGAGGACTGGGGCCCGCGCCACCCCGACCGGGACCTGCACGACTGGACTCAGGAGGGCCGCGAGCTCCACAGCCGCTTCCCGGAGACCACGTACGCCGAGCGCACGGACCTGATCGACGGCTGGCGCCAGGCCAAGGAGGACGCCCTGCTGGACGCGGTCGCCGCCCGCGGTGGATTCACCCGCGAG
This sequence comes from Streptomyces sp. NPDC047981, assembly GCF_040653315.1. Taxonomy (NCBI): domain Bacteria; kingdom Bacillati; phylum Actinomycetota; class Actinomycetes; order Kitasatosporales; family Streptomycetaceae; genus Streptomyces; species Streptomyces sp. NPDC047981. Next base: position 8,717 of record NZ_JBEZNQ010000030.1, read on the forward strand.
CAGGCCGTCGCCCGGCTGCTCGAGGGCGGTGAGGAGTACCGCCAGGTCCTCGACGTGGGGCAAGCAACGATCGCCCGCGCCCTGCACACCGCCCGCCGGGCCCTGCCCGAAGGGCCCGAGCGGACCGCGATCCGGCACGTCCTCGACGACCTGATGGACCGCCATCTGCTGCCGACGGACGCCGAGCGGATCGCGAACGAGCAGCTCGACACCGAGGTCGAGAGCACCCGCTCCCCCGCGACCACCGCCTGGTGCCGCCGCGCGGTCGCCGAGTACGTCACCCCCGCGCCCGACCCGGTCGCGGCCGCGGTGGAGGGGTTCGCGCCGTAGGACGAGCCGTTCAGCACCCTGCGTCTGTCTGGATCTTCACCCGCCGTCGGTGGGCTCTGGAAAACTAGGCCCTGCCGACAACGACCCGGAGGGTATTGACCCGTGACCGACAAGACGCCCGCCCAGTACGCCGACCAGGCGGCCGAGGCGATCCGCGCGATCAACCATCTGACGATGAGCCCGCGTGACGGTTTCCAGTACCCCGGTGACGTGTACAGCCTCGTCGCCGGCCTGTCCCGCATGGCGATGATGCTGCCGCAGGCCCTGGAGCAGGCATCCCGCCTGATCGCCGACCTGAACGAGAGCGGTCATCTCCGTAGCGACAAGGACCAGCTCGAGCACGACCTCGGCGAGACGTTCCATGGCCTGGAGAAGGCCCGGATCGCGGCCGACCAGCTGTACGGCGGCCTGAACCGAGCGCACAGTGGTCTCGGACCGATCGCCTACAAGGACTGACCCCGGCCCGGCCCCCGTTCCGGGAGCAGCGCGTAGGCTGGCGGGCGACAGGAACGACGCCCCGGGGAGGCCCCTGTGACTGCACAACCCGAGTACACCGGCCCGCTGGGGCCGGTGCCACCCATGCGGACCCTCGCCGAGCTCCGGCAGGCCCTCACACGGCACGGCTTCCCCGGCGACCGGCAGAAGTTCGACACCGAACTCGACGCCGTCGACCTCGACGACCTCACCCGCGTCCGTGAGATCACCCAGGCGTACCGGCACCGGGTGCTGCTGCGGTGCGACCCGGAAGCGATGGCGGCCCTGATGCGCCCCACCGACGACGTCGCGGTCGAGCTGGGCCAGAAGCTGGCCGAGAGGCACGCCCGGTGACCCACGCGTTCTACAGCGACGCCGCGGAGAAGATCCTGCGGGGCGACCTCAGCGTCGGCGAGCGGGCGAACGTCATGTCGGTGCGGGCCTCCCTCGAAGAGGACCCGGCCCCCGAGCACGCCCGCAGGCTGCCGGACGCCGACCCCACCTCGGAGTCGTACGCCATCGACCTGCTTCCCGAGCAGACCGGCGGACGCGGCATCACCATCGTCTACCGCTACAGCCGGGACCTGAACGCCGTGCTGATCCTCTGGCTCATCGCAGGCCCCTGACTCCTGCACCACCGAACGAACCCTTACAGAGACGCCCGGGCATTTGCAGCTTCTACAGGTCGATGAGGGCCCAGCGTCGGCGGCCGCCGTCCGTACGGTCGGTGTCGATGCCGCAGGAGTTCACGCCGAGGCCGGCGATCTGGTGCAGGAGGGTCTGGTCGTTGCTGGTGTGCTCGGGTTCGTGGGAGAGGACCAGGACGAGGGCTTGGTGGTCCTGGTCGGCGAGGTGAACGCTGAGCCGGCGGCCGCCCGCGTCGGCGGCGGCGCGGACGAGGGCTTCGGTGGCGGCAGGGAGGGCGTGGTCCTGGAGGACCCGGTACCCCCAGGCGGTCGTCTTCTCCACGACGGCCCGGGCGGCTTTCGGCCCTGACCATGCTGCGGCCTCGTATGTCCAGTTCGCTGCCCGCCGGTTCGCGATCCTTGCGCGGAGCCGGGGCTGGACGAGGACGCTCTTCTTGCCCTTCCCGGTGTCGATGGCCGGCCGGGGGGCCTCCACGGGCTTCTTCGGCGGCGGTGGGGTCTTGGGCGGGTAGTCCGGGCGGTGCGGATGGTCCTCGTTGTGGATTGACGTCATGTCAGCCTCCCCGCGGCCGGGTCACGGCCCGTCCGGGCCGTCTGTCCATCGTAGAGCTGAGGCGGGATCGTGTGGGCTCCTTCGGCAGTCGCGGTCTGGCTCGCCCAGCTACAGCGCTTGAAACAGCACCGCGCGCCAGGTCATGCCGTGGGCTGCCCGTTGCTCGGTGAGCTGTTCAGCCACGGCTTCTGGTCGACCGTCCCCCACCAGTCGTACAGTTCCTCGCTGCGATCCCGGTACGTGCGCTCGTTCAGCCGTGGTGTCGTTGCTGCCCTGACGGGCCGGTTGGCGTCGTTGTGGCTGTACACGAGGAGTTGCACAAGCGCGACAACCTCAGCCGCAGACATCGGCTTGTCGATGACGAAGTCGCGGGAGTCGACCCGGCGGGCGCCTGTGTCCTTGAGAAGGCCGGCGACGGTGAGGAAGTCCTCGAAGAATCCGAGCTTCAGCTTCACGGCGGGCGTGGTGTCTGTCATGGCAGGAGCGTAGGAGCGGTACAGGGCCTGCCCTGGGGATCTACCGGCTGCCGCGCTCCCTACGCTCGCGCGAGCGTAGCGCGCCTAGGACGCAGGTCACATCGGGCTGGTCTCGTTCGGGTGATCTACCAGAGCCTCGCGGGAGTTGATGCACCCCCGGAACCCCATATCCCATTGCGCGCGCAATGGGATATGGGGTAGGGTGGGGGCACCCCGAAGACGCCACAGACCCGGGGGAATACCGCGCCGAAACCGCGCAACGCTAGAACCCTGCCCCTTCCCGAGGAGCCAGCACATGCCCGAAACCAGGACCCAGCACTGGACCCGCCGCAGCCGCGAGCTGAACAAGCAGGCGAAGGCCCAGCTCTGCACGCTCTACCGCAGCCTCGGAGGACTCGGAGGCATCCACCCCCCGGAGAAGTGGCGCAAGGACGAGGTCGTCACCTCCATCACCGACATGGAGTGGTCCCGCCTGCCCGAGGAGTTGAAGGCGCCCGACCCGGTACACCTCACCCCGCCCTGCGACGTGTGCGGCAAGGGCGAAGGAGCACCCGCCCACGAGTACGGCGGCGAGCACAACTACACGACCACCCACGACCCCGACAAGCAGTGGGTCCCGTATCGGGAGGACGACCAGGTCGAGGCGGCCGGATCCCTGTGACCTCCCACCTGGCCACGCCCGCGAGCCCGAACGGTTGCCGCTGGTGCGGCATCGACCAGCGCACCCACGCACGCCAGTACACCGAGCAGGCCGGGTGGCACGCCTACCAGGCGCCCACCCAGGAGCAGGTCAAGACCCGGATGCGTGCCCGCCGCACCCCGCAGGCCTGACCGAACACCGCCACGAGAACCCGGGAGGCCGCGCAGTGACCGTTCCCCTGCTCCCGCCCACCACCGGCAGCACCGTCGCCCTCAACGTCGAAGCCCTCACGACCGGGCCACGGTTCCTCCGCACCCGCAGCATGTCCCGCTGGCACCGCCCCCGCAGCGGCACCCGCCACGGCAACCGCGACTGCTACAGCGCCTGGTGCGGCTACGGCATAGGCAGCAGCGACCGCGCCCCCGCCCTGACTGCCGAGGAAATCCCCGACGGGGAGCTGGTGTGCGCCACATGCGAAGGACGCGCGATCGGCGCCGGCCAAGAACAGCAGAACCCCGACGGCCGGCAACTCGTCTTCGGCCCCCGGGAACTCCAGCCGCCGAAGACGTGCCCCGGCTCCCGCCGCGCCCTCTACGCCCCGCTCCCCGGCGGCACGACAGCCCGCTGCCTGATCTGCTCCGACATCCACCCCGTACGCGCCATGGGCGGCCCCTACAACCCGCGCACCGCCATCACCCAGCACCCGCCCGGCCCCGGCCTCGTCCAGCCGTGCCCCTTCCACCGCTGGCGACAGCCCACCGTCACCAACAACACCGTCCACTGCACCTGCGGCCGCCCCATGCCCACCCCGTGAGGACAAGTCCAGTGCCCAGCTTCTTCGAACCCTGCAACCCCTTCGAGCCGGCCAACGAGCCCGACGCCACTGAGTACGGCTGCACATGCCCCACCCCCGACGACCAGTACCTCCTGGAGATCGATGAGGGAAGCGTTCTGCTCACCCACAAGGCCTGCGGGAAGTCGCCGCGCGGCGACTGGTGGCAGGACAGCTCGTCGCTCATGCAAGTACCCGTCACGATCACCTCCGTCCCGTACGGAGCGTGCGACGGGTCCGAATGGCACGGAGAGCACCGGTGCGACTGCGGACGCGTCGCCGTCGTCGAGATCAATGACCGCGCGGTGATGCACAGCGGGAAGCCGTATCTGATTGGCCGCGACTACGCAGACCGTGAAGGTGCCTTGTGGCGCATCACCGACACTCACGACCGCGCCGGGAACCCGCTCGTCTTCCTCCTGCCTGAAGGCGCGGGCGAGCCAGCACTACTGAGCGAGATCGCAGAGGACTACGGACCTCTCACCCTTACCCCGACCGCCGAGGAGCCGACCCCGTGACGACCCACTCCGGCCCGCACCCGGGCGGCTTCGGCGACACCGAGCACAAGGGCCTCCTCGAGGACTGCACCTACCCCGACTGTGAGGCCCGCGTCCGCGAGAACAGCGGCCACGATGGCGACGACCGGTGGGGCGTGTATTGCCCGCACGGCCAGAAGATCGTGGAACGCGACCCCAACCCGCCCGACAACACCTACGACGCCGGCCGGATCGTCGACCCGTGGCCCTGCCTCGAACCCGACTGCACCCGCGAACGGTTCGAAGACCAGGAGCGGCAGACCGAGGACGACTACTGGGCCTCCCTCATGGAAGAGGTGAGCCAGTGGTGACCACGATCCTCGCCGCGGCAGCGGCCGCTTTCACCATCGGGTACGTCGCAGGCCGCACTGCCCCCGGCCCCCGACTTCTGTCCTGGGCCGAGGGTCACGCCCGAGGCGGCTGGCGGAACCCTGCGAACTGGGCCGCCCAGGCCATCTTCGCCGTCGCCCTCGCGTTCATGTGGACGGTCCACCCGCGCCGATCCCTCGCGAACGTCCGCTCGTGGCGGGAAGCGGCCCGCCGCGAAGCCGAACCCGCCCCGCCACTCCGTATGCGCCGTATCGCCCCGGACCCCAAGGAGCCGACTCCGTGACCACTCAGCCGCTCGGCCTCAACGAGCTCCTCGCCGCCACACCAGTCCCGCCTGGAGAGGAGGCCTACACCTCCCAGATCGGCATCTACTGCGACGACTGCTCCACCACGGTCCTCGGCGACTACATCGTCCACTCCGGCATGACGCAGAACGAGCGCTACGGCGTCGCCCGCCGCCACCTCACCGACAACGCGGGCTGGGACTGCGGCGCGGCCGGCGACCTCTGCCCGAACTGCAAGGGCGACGAGCCGGGCATGTGTCCGGCCTGCGACACGGCCGCCATCGAACGCTGCACCGCCTGCAACCGCTGCCGCTGCGACCGGCACGACGACTGCCAGCCCACCACCTGAGGAGCCGCCGTGCACCGCACCGACCGCTTCCTGATCTCCCAGAAGCCGTTCGCGATCGACCTGTCCACCGTCCACGGTGAGCAGCACCCGCGCGGCGACCGTCACGCCTACAGCGGGTCGGCGAACGCCGTCTGGTTCCGCCGCCAGAACGGCGTCACCCGGGCCTGCCTCGGCTCGCTGATGCTCTGGCAGCACTACCTGCCCGGACCGCTCGACCTCACCGACCCGGTCGCGGTCCTGTCCGCCGACCTCGACGGCCGCTACGGCGGCACGTGCGACGGCCGGTGGGACGGCAAGAACTACTGGGGCGTCCAAGACCTCACCGTCATGCAGCAGCACCTCGACATCCTCCGCCCGATGCTCGCCGCCTACCCCGAACTCCCCGCCGGCTACGACGGCTGGTGGACGTTCCAGGTCCCGAAGGAGCCGACCCCGTGAACACCTCACTCGCCCTGGACGACCGCTCCACCACCGACACCTCCCCGCCCATGGAGGCCACCCACTACGGCATCCCCGTCGCAGCGTTCGGCGCCGAAGGCGCCATGCTCGCCCTCGGCCACCACACGCCCCGCCGCGCGCTCGCCGCGTTCAACCGGTACTCCCGGATCGAGCACGGCCTGCACAACCTCGCCGACGACCGCACCGCCACCGTCGACGACTGGCTCCCGTACATCCGCAACACGTGGGTCGTCTTCCGCACACCCGACCCGGCCCGCGGCGACGACACCGACTGCCTCTGGTACGCCGGCCCCGCCCTCGAGGGCACCCCGAACGCCCAGCCCGTCACCATCCTCGCCATCTGACCCCGAAGGAGACCGTCGAATGAGGGCCCTCACCGTGCGGCAGCCGTACGCCGACGCGATCGTCTGGGGTACGAAGCGCACCGAGAACCGCTCCCGCCCGATCCCCGCCGCCCACGTCGGCACCACGATCCTCATCCATGCCGCGAAGGAGCCACACGCCTCCGGCATCGTCGCCTCCGACTTCACCAGCGCGGCCTGGCCGGACGTTCGCGGCGCCATCCTCGGCACCGCCGTCCTCGACTCCTGCCACCAGGCCACCGACGACTGCTGCGCGCCGTGGGGGATGAGCGACCACTGGCACTGGGCCCTCCGCAACGCTCGGCCGCTCCCGCGCGCCATCCCAGCCACCGGGGCGCTCGGCCTGTGGACCCCGAGCGGCAACGTCCTGTACGACGTCCAGGTCCAGTTCTGGGAGCCCACCCCCACCGCACCGGCCGGAGGCACCGCGTGACCAGTCTCCGCGAGCGCATCGACGTCGCCCTGCGCACCACCCCCGCCACCGGCCACACCCACAAGGCCGGCCAGGAGAAGTGGGACCACCACCCGCGGCCCGGCGAGAAGGGCCATACCTACACGTACATCTGCGCGCTCTGCCGCCAGGACACCGAAGCCCTCACCAACGCGCTCGAGACCGTTCTCGCGGACGAGGTGGAGGCCGAGCAGGCCCGCCGCCAGGTCGCGCTGCGCACCTGCCTGTTCCCGGGCTGCATCAAGCAGTACGACGCGATCTCCCACATGGACGGCCGCGAGCCGCCGCGCCCCGAATGGTCGGGCGCGGGCTGGCACATTCTGAAGACCAACAGCGTGTTCACCGACGGCGGGCACCTCTGCCCGGCCCACGTCCCGATCGTCACCACCCACCTGCCCAAGCTCGTGAAGACGCTCAGCGGCCGCTACACCGTCGACTGCGCCTGCGGATGGATGCCGCCCGCGCAGCGCTGGCACCGCGTCGCCGCCGTCCTGTGGCAGGAACACCTCCTCACCGCCAACGGCGACCTCCCGGCCGCCCCGCCGCTCACCGACCCCGAGCACCGCATCCCGCTCGCCGAGCACACCGACGCCACTCTCGACGAGCTGTACGACCGGCTCTGGGACGCGGAGGGCGAGCTCGTCGACCGCCGCGACGCAGGCCAGGCCTTGTTCCGCTCGTGGAACGAGCAGCGAACCCTCCTGACCGACGGCGCCAGCCTCGCCGCAGGAGTGCACAACACGCTCCTCGTCCTCCGCAGCAGGATGAAGACCGACTCCCGCGACTGGGCCGCCAACCAGGCAGACGCCTGGCTGTACGCCGTCCTCATCGGCTGGGACTGCGAGCAGCAGCACGACCACACCGACGACTGCGCCCAGCTCCTCGAGGAGGTCGCGGCGAAGCACAGCTGGTCTGCGGAGCGCGTGGCCAGGATCCGGAAGTTCCGGGCCACGCTCGCGAAGGCCGGCCCGAACGGCGAGACCGACGCCGCAGCCGCCCGCGCAGTCGAGGAGAACTGACATGGGGCAGCACTGCACCTCGCGCACGTCCAGCAGGCGCCACCCGGGCCGAAGCGGAAGAAGAAGGGCGGCGGCGGAGACGACGGCTACGACCAGTTCGTCGCCAGCGTCTACCGCGACAAGCGGCAGACCTCCGAGTCCCGCGAGCTCATCCTGCTGATCGCATGGCTCCGGTACCGCGACCCCGACCGGCACACCACCGAAGCGCCGACCTGGGGGCGCGCCGGCGCCATCCTGGGCCGCTACACCCAGGGCGGCGTCGAGAAGCCACGCCTGGCCGACCTGCTCGCCGCCGACCGCCCCCGGTACGAACCCAACTACGCGACCGCCTCCTGGCAGCACCGCACCTGCGCCGCGCCGATGATCCGCCGCGACGGCCCATGCGGCCAGCACGCCACCGACTACGCCCACACCGTGGACCCCGTCACCGGCTGGCTCGACCGGATCTCGTTCTGCCGACGCCACACCGACTGGGGACGCAAGCACCAGCTCGCCTACCAGGAAGCCCGGAAGACCGCCCCGGAGCCCATCCCGAACGCGGGCGGCCTCCTCCCCTCCTACATGACGCTGAAGGCTGGTGACGAAGCCTGGATCCGCGTCTACACGTGGGCGTGCGCGTGGACGCGCCACCGCACGTGGGAGCCCCCGAAGACGTACGGGCTGCGCGCGGACGACTGGCCGACACCCGGGGTCGAGGAGCAGCCGCCCCTGCAGCGCCCGCAGCTGCGGCTCATCGTCAGCAGCCCCGACCTCCAGGACCAAGGAGACGCCGGTGACGACACCTGAGACCCGGGCCCGACTCGGTGCCCTGAAGCAGCAGCTCGCCGCCTCCACCCCGAAGCCCCTCGAAGGGCAGACCGCCATCCCCCTGCACACCGAGCCGGTCCGCTACGACTGCCCCTTCTGCGGCTGGTACACGAACCCGCCCGAGGGCACGATCCACCACAGCGCGTACCAGCAGATCGGCGGGCACATCCTCGGTGTCCACGGCCGCGAACCAGTCTTGCTGACGCACGGCCTGGTCCAACGGCTTCCGAACTCTGCTCCGACAGGTCCGACAGAGAAGAGCGCGCCATGAGCCGGATCACCGACTTCAACCCGGGTGCCCGCAACGACGCCCGGAGGGACGACCGGTACGCGGTCGTGCTCGAGCAGGTACGGAAGATGGCGTGGCCGGCCGGGAACCCGATGCTGCCCGGCTCCTGGGCGGACACCCTCGCGACCGACGTGATGGCCGCGGTCCGGAAGCGGGAGGGCCTGCACCGGCTGATCACGCACCACGCGTACGAGGGGCCGGGTGAGTGCCGGGCGATGTACTACGGCCGGAACGTCTGCAGCTTCCCGGAGGAGGAACACTCCCCCACCGAGGAGACCCTGGTGCCCGACCAGACCGGGACGCCCACCGAGCAGCGCCAGCCGCTCCAGAACGGCGACGCCATCACCCTGACCGACTTCAACATGGGGTCGATCATCGCGCTGGAGCCGGCCGACCCGACGATCGAGATCACCGGACCGGGCGGTCAACCGCTCGTCACGATCCACACGAACACCGGTGCCATCGACTACGGCCCCGGCTACACGCCCGACGCTGCGGCGAAGGAGTTCTGGGCGGCGATGCAGTCGTGGGCGCGGTACGCCCAGGCGGTGTCCGTGAACGGCCCGGGCGTGCCCCCTGCGGGCGGCGGGCCGACACCGGGCTCCGAGTCCTGACCTGCGGCCCCGTCACTCGTTCGGGTGACCTTGAGTGCGGAAAGCGGTTCCTGGGGCAGGCGCCCTGTTGCTGCCCTCCACGCCGGGCGCCGCTCCCCCTTCGCGGCGCCCTCTCCAAGAGGAGGTTCCTGGTGCCCTGGCCCAGCACCCTCACGCACGCTGCCCTGGCACGGGAAGGCCCTGGGCAGCGGGCGGAGTCTGCTACCCAGGGCCAACAGAGCCTGCGGCGCCGGGGGGTGCGCCACTGGCCGACTACAGCGGCCCGCGCCGAGGACGCGACATCGGGGCGATTGTCGACACAGACCGCAGTACAAGAGGCCCTCAAAGCCCCGGTACGGGAGAAACGGATCGGTGCCGCGCTGCGAAATCCGCTCCTTGCCGTAGCGGATTGCGGCTCCGTCCCGTCACTTCCCTTCCGGGGCCTCGACGAGGGCTACCGGACTTTCACTCACAGGCGATTTGACGGATTCCCGCGCGCCGCCTGCCAGTTAGGTCCTCCTTAGTGCACGGTGGCCGCTTCGCCTGTCTTCCCAGCAGGTCAGCGCCTCCGCCCCCACAGCTTGACCGTTCAACCTCCACAAATCTACGCAGGGTTTTTCTTACGAAACCCAGCGCCACTATTTACACTCCACGAGGCGACACGTGCGCCGTACACCCGGGGGGAAGCGCAACGCATGAAGGCGAACAAGAAGGCCCTGAAGGAACTGCTGCGGGAACGCCGCGCTCTCATCGACCCGGAATCACACGGGTTCGAGAAGCCGCAAGGCCGCGGCCGGCGTGCCCAAGGCCTCTCCCAGGCCCAGGTCGACGGCCTCACCAACCGCGCACAGAACACGTACAACCGGCTCGAGACCGGCGCGTTGACGTCCCCCACCGTCGACTACCTCGCCGACGTCGCCAAGTTGTTCGGCCTGAACGAGCAGGAGTGGTCCAGCCTCTGCCAGTACGCCGGCATCGGGAACCCCCCAGGCCCGCTCTACCAGTCGTCCGGCCTCGAGGTCCCCGGCGTGTGGCAGGAAGCGCTCGATGGCTTCTCCCACATGGCCTACGTCACCGACGCGTCCTGGAACCTCCTCGCCCACAACGCCCCGTTCGCCGACCTGTTCGATGGCGGCCGCATCCCCCGCAACACCATGCGGTGGATGCTCCTCGACCCCGACGCCCGCAACACCCTCCTCGAATGGAAAACGGTCTGGGCGCCGCTCGTCCTGCCGCAACTGCGCGCCGCGGTCGCCATACGCACCGACGACGAAACGCTTCAGCGAATCGTCAAGGACGTCCTCGCCGACCCCGACCTCGCCCCGATCTGGAACGCGGGCGGCGCCCACATACACCCCGACGGCGACGAACGCCCCATACTCCACGCCGTCCACGGCCCCGGCCACGTCACCATGTGCGCCGCGCAGCCCCTCGGATCTCCCGGCGCCCGCCTGATCGTCCTGCTCTACCACCCCGGTACGAAGAAGGCCCATGCCCGCGTACCGATGCTGCGGGCCCGCGATACCTTCTGACCCGTGATCAGGGGGAATGTGACCATCGTGCTGGCGTACGGTGTCGGCACCCCCCACGCGCCGACACCCCCCTTTTGCGCCGGAGGCCCAGCGTGCCCGCCTACATCTCCCGACCTCACACCGCCTTCCCCGCCCACAAAGTCACCACGAGCGAGATAGTCGACGACATCCTCGCCCGGCACCCCGGCCACCCACGCTGCTCGGCGATCCCTCGTGTGATCGCCAGCCTGCGGGTCGACAGCCGGTACTTCACGCGGCCGCTGATGTCCCCCACAGTCTCCGGGGACGCCGGCATCGAGGAACGCTCCCGAACCGCGTTCGCCGACGCCCTCGAGCTCGCCACGACGGCCGCGCAGACGACGCTCGCCGCCACCGGCCTCGCCCCCGACCCCGGCAAGCCCGGGGCGTACGCGGACGTCGACGCGATCGTCACCACCCACTCCACCGGCTGGTCCGTCCCCAACCTCGACATCCACCTCATAGCCGCCCTCGGCCTACGCCCCACCGTCCGACGCATCGCCCTGACCACCATGGCGTGCGCCGGCGGCACCCAGGCGTTGATCCGCGCGGTCGACCTCGTCACCGCCCGCCCCGGCGCGAAGGTCCTCGTCGTCGCGGCGGAGGTCATCTCGAGCGTCTACAACCACAACGACACGTCGATCGAGGCGATGATCTACAAGGCGCTGTTCGGGGACTCCGCCGCCGCCTGCATCGTCTCCTCCGAACCCCTCGGCCCCGGCCTCCGTATCGACGGCCCCGACGACACCCTCGAGTTCGTCCTCCCGGACTCCGTCGACCGCTACTCCGGCCGGCTCGACGCTGCCGGCTTCCACTTCGACTCCACCAAGGACGCGCTCACCGCCGCCGACGACGTCCTCCCGACCGTCCTTGACTGGCTCGGCCCCGACCACACGGTCGACTTCGCCGCCGTCCACCCGGGCAGCCCCCGCATCATCACCGACACCGCGACCGCCCTCGGCCTGGACGCCACCAGCACGGTCCACTCGTTCGCCACCCTCTCCGAGGAGGGCAACCTCGGCGGCGTATCGATCCTGCGGGTCCTCGAACGCACCCACACCACCCCGCCCCCAGCCGGCGCCCGCGGCGTCGCCGTCGCCTACGGGCCCGGGTTCAACACCGCCGCCATCCGAGGTACCTGGGCGGCCTGACCCCGGTCCGCTGTCAGTGGCTCGTGCGAGTCTGTTAGAGTGCCCGGTGGAGCCCATGCCGATGCTCTCCGCCGGGCACACCCCTGAGAGCGGAGGACGTGATGGACAACTACAGGCTGCACTGGACCAAGGCCGGCAAGAACGAGCGGCAGGTGTCGGCCGTCTCCTACAGCGCGTCGGCCGCCGAGACGTACAAGGCGCTCAAGGCGGCCCAGGACGGCGTCTCCGATGTCGAGATCGTGAAGGTGGCGCCGGGCACGTAGCCCCCGCCCCCCGCGCTTCCACGCAAGCGCCCCGCCCCGGGCAGCACACGGGACGGGGCGCTCCGCACATGTCGACGGTTCTGGTGGTCACCTGCGCCAGACGTTGACCTTCTGCGTCGACAGCAGCGGTGCCCCGTCGGGTCCCTTCATGTGGGCTGGCACCCACGTGCGGCGGCGTAGTGAGCGGTCCGGCCCGTAGGCCTGGTTGCGCCAGTGCCCGGAGACGACCCACCGGTACCGATAGTGCCGCGAACCGCCGTCACCATGCGGGTCGGCGTCCTGCGGGGTGTACTGGCGGCGCAGGTCCACGACCGACACGTCCGGGGTGGGCAGACCGTCCCGGGCGAAGGCGCGGGCGGTGGGCTTGTCCGCACGTTCCCGGGTGCTGTCGATGAGCAGGGGCTGTTGCATGAGCAGCCACGCGGTGGCCAGGGCCGCCACGATGGGCTCAGGAAGACCGATGTCGAGGTCGAGTTCGGCGAACGACACCGGTTCCGTCGTGACGGGGAGGACCGCGCCGCAGATCGGGATCAGCGGCGGTACGTGCTCGGGCGGCACGGTGTAGACCCGTGCGACCTCGGCGGCGAGCCGGTCACGGGACATCAGCAGCCACAGGATCATCCCGCCCTGGAACGGCGCCCAGGCGCAGGCCTCCACCGGGATGGACACGCCCTTGTAGTCCATCGTCCCGATGCCGCCCTGCCAGAAAAGCAGCCCGCACGGTGCCGGCCGGTCGGCGGTCGCCCACCGGGCTGCGGCCAGGGACTCCCCAGCGTGCATGGCGAGAGCGGTCATGTCCTCTTGCACCCAGAACAGTTCACCGGCCCGTAAGGCCGTGGCAAGGCCGTCCAGGCCGTCGGCTTTCTCCGGGCCGGTGCGGGACCGCAGAGGGGAGGCGGGGTCGTCGAGGTGTCGCAGGGTCTGCCGCTGGAGCCGGGGAAGCCCGGACGGCCGGACGGTCACTCGCCCGCGGCCTTGTCGGTCCGCGCGCCCTGGCCGGGGCGCGCGGCGAGAGCGTCCCGGACGTCACCGGCCCGGTAGTACGCCTGGGGGCGCCCGGAGTCGGGGTTGGGGTGGTAGCCGTACGCGGGCTTCACCCCGAGCCGGGACATCGCTTTCGACGCCGCTTTCGCCGGCTCCTTCGCCGTCGACCGCATCTCGTCCCGGCCGATGGCCTCCAGCGTCAGCGGCTCGTTCCGTTCGACGATGGCGCCCAGGTCGATGTCCTCGACCATGGCGGCGAAGTCCAGGAAGCCGTCGGCGTCGGCCGGGTAGCCGTCGAACTCGCCGTCCTCGGGCTGCCACGGTCCGATGAACTCCTCCCCGCACAGGCTGATGCTGTCAGGAAGTGCGGCATCGATCCTGCGGCGGTACTCCAGCTGAATCTCGTCCAGGGCGCCGGAGGACTCAAGCAGCTGCTGCCAGTCGCTGTCACCTCCGTTGATGAAGTCGAGGATGTCCACATCGGGGCTGGTGGAGGAGGCGTTGACCCGGTTGCACCAGGTGCCGTAGCTGGTCGTGGTCCGGTAGCTCATGACGGTTATCCCTTTCAGGCAGATGCGGAGTTCAGAGGGCGGCGACGGCGGTACGCAGGCCGGTGAGGATCCGGTCACGCATCTCGTCGAGGGTCAGGGAGCGGGGCGTGCCGTAGCCCTGGATGCGGAGCTTGTTGGTGGTGAGGTCGTAGAAGACCTTGTCCGTCGCGGCGGCGATCCGGCCGGCTTCGGAGTTGCTGATGGACTCGTCGTCGAGCCATGCGGAGCTGATGTTGCCGGACTTGTAGTGGCTGACCTGCAGGCCCAGGAGGTCGCGGGCGTTGTTGAAGTAGATCCGGTCCATGCCGTTCTTCTGCCAGCGGCGGCCGCCGATCGCGGTGAGCGTGTCGGCGGTGAGCTCGACGACCTTGTGGGCGGTGCGCTTCATGGTGCCGATGGCGATGCGGTGGGCGAGGGAGGTGGTGTCGATGACCCACTTGCCGGCCGTCTTGGTGGCGGCGATGACTCCGCGGCGGCACCAGGTGCGGATGGTGGCGACGGTGACGTTGGCCTGGGTGGCGGCAGTCGTGGTGTTCATCGTGGGTTCCTCCCCCTTAGCGATGACTCAACTATGCCGTACGTACGGCGAAGTTGGCAAGGGGTGTACCTACTCGGATTTCCCCCAGGATCTCGCCTCCGCGCATGGGACATAGGGCACGCCAAAACGGCCCCCACCCCCATCGAGGGGCGGGGGCCGTGACGGCTACTGACGGACGAAGGACAGGAAGCGCAACAGCTTGTCCAGGACCGTGATGGCCCGGCCAGCAGCGTTGGGATCCGGGTGCAGGACAGCCGCGAAGGCACAGAACACCACGGGCAGCAGCAGCACCAGGACAACGACGCACAGGAGAGAGAACAGGGTCACGGGGACTCCAAAGCCAAGGAGGAATCCCGCCGCCTACGTCTCGTCTGCCGAGTCGACTTCGTAGTGCTGGGATGGTGTGGCTTCAGAGACTATTGACTCTCTCTACAGCGCCAGGTGCTCGGGCACGACACCTGAAATCTGCGCTGTTCGTCGCTAACCACCAGTATACGCCGGTGGTCGACGTGGTCCCCGACGCAGTTTCGCCCCGCCAGCACTCGCGCTATCCGTACGCCCGCAGCACCCGATCCACATGGCCGACCAGAGCCGCCGCGCGTTGCGGGTCCCTCTGCCGGGGCGCGGCCGCGAGCGTCGGCACCAGCCAGCCCGGCCCCAGCACGTGCACCACCCCGTCCCATTGCGGCGCCCGCGCCTGCAGCCGCCCGCCGACGATCGGGGAGCCGTGGACGACGAGTAGCGGCCACACTGACCCGTCCGGCATCCCCAGCGCGGCCGCGGCCCGGCGGGCGTACGAGGCGACCGCCTCGATCTGACCGTGCCGGTCCTCTCCCCCGCAGTGCACCCGCCCGCCCAGGAGCTGCGTCGTACGGCCGCGGTGCCACCGCTTCGTGTCCAGCACCACCACCGCCGTCCCGCACGGCGACACCAGGACGTGGTCGAGGTTCGCGCGCGAGCCCGGCAGCGCCAGGTCGTGCCGTACGTGCCAGCCGGCCGCCTCGAGCCCGGCGAGGAGCCGGCCGGTCTCCTGCTCAGCAGCCGCCCCGATGTCCCAGCGGCCCGCCTCCGCCTCCATACGGCCCCCGGCGGACTGGAACCCGAGCAGGGCCAGCAGCCGCCGCCACAGGCCCCGCCGCGCCCCGCCGCGTAACTCGGCGGCCCGCGCGGCCGCAGACCCTCCCGCGCGGCCGCTCACCGGACGGCCTCCCGCCACCAACGCAGCCCTTCCGGCTCGCCCCGCTCCAACTCCCCGTCCCGGCGTGCTCATCTGGCTGGTCAGCCACTTCCAGTTCCCGTGCAGCCACACCGAGCCCCACGCCCCATCCCCCGGCGTTGCCTCACCGGCCAGGCACCGGTCGATGACCGCGAGCGTGTCCCGGGCCTGCTCTACGGCCTGGACCCGCAAGGACGCTTCGATCGTCACGGTGGACAGGCGCCGCACTTCCGCGACCGCCGCCTGTACGTTCACCGCCTCGGCGTGGACGCGGGCCGCCCGGGCGTTCGCTCGCTCAAGAGCAGCCTGCGCCTCGTGGAGCCGAGCCACGGCCTCGGCGCGCTCAGCGTCGGCGGTGTGCGCGTGTTGCTGGGCAATCCGTAGCCGGGCCTCGAGGCTCTTGTCGGTCATGAACATTCCTTCCGGGGCAATGTGACGGTGGGTTATGAACGTCGTGGTTCTACTCGCGGGTACGGGTCTCAGCCCCGGGGAGCAGGAGACCCGAACCGCACATCGGTCACGCTGCGTGGACACTGGGCACGACCTGATGCCACGCCCTCATACCGGCCGCGAGCGCTTCGGCCGCCCTGTCCCGGTCCTGCTCGGCCTCGACGATCGCCGCCTCCGCCGCGACCAACTGCTCGGTCCGCTCCTGCAGCGCCCGCTCCACCCCCACCAAGGACGACCGAAGCGCATCGGACGCGGCCAACTCGGTCTGGGCGTAGTCCACGAGAAGCATCCGCTCGGCCGGCGTCAGACGGTCTATACGGGCGAGCAGGTCGTAGAGGGTGGCTCGGCGAGCGGCGCGGTCACGGACCCGAATCGCGCGGGCTGCCCCTGTCCGGCCGCTCATGTCTGCCCCTCCTGCTCACCGGACGTGTGGCAGGGGCACACGCACGGCGCCTGGCAGAACTTGCACTGCGCCGGACTCTTGGGGCCCGCTTGCCCGGACTTGCCTTGGCAGTAGGCGTGCTGGTCGTGGAGGCAGCCGGTGGACAGGTAGTGGTGGGCGGCGGCCAACTGCTCCTGGTGCTCGTCGAGGGCGGCGCGGATCTTGTCGCGCAGGGCGCACCCGGCGCAGGTGAGGTTCTGGCCGAGGCAGTCATGGCCGCCCATGGCCGGGTACTGGTGCGTCAGATTGGCCAGGGACACGAATTCGCGGAGGAGCGCCTCGGCCCGCTCGGCGCGCTCGCGCTGCTTGAGGTACCGGTCGGCGTACTCGTTCGAGCGATCGCGGTAGCGCTCGAACAGGCCGTACAGCTGGCTGATGCTGTTCCGGAGCCGCGCCGCCTCGTCTCCAGTGAGCGGGCCGCGTTCGGCCCGGTCGGCGAGGTTGAGGAGCTGCTCGGTGGTACTGGGCTGGGTCACAGGAGGTCTCCTCCGACTCGGATGGTCTCGATGGGTCGTGCGGGCGGTTCGTCGCGTGCGGGCTGAAGGCCGTGGAGGTCGAGGAAGGCCTGCTCGTCGGGGTCGGTGGGCTCGGGCTGGGTCATCGGATGTACGCCTTCCGGGCGCGCCCGCTGTACCAGGGCAGCGCCAGGCCGTCGTTCTCCGCGCGAGGCACCAGATGCAGATGGAGATGGAACACGGACTGCGTGGCCTCGCGGCCCCGGCTGGTGATCAGGTTCATCGGCTGCCCGATGCCGGCTGCCAGCTCGGCGGCACGGTGCATGACCGCGGCTGAAGTCTCAGCGTTGGTCGTGAAGTCGGCGACGTGCGCCTTCGGGATGACGAGGGTGTGGCCGGGGACGACTGGTCCGAGCGGAACGATGGCCATGGCTTCGGGCCAGTCGCTGACGATGGTGGCGGGGGCGCGTCCGGCGACGATCTCGCAGAACGGGCAGGGATCGGGCTGGGTCATCGTGGGCTCCGGTGGATGCGGGAAGCGAACAGGAGGGCGAGTGGGACGGAGGCGGGTGGCCAGGCAGCCACCACCAGCCGCTCACCGTTGGCCGTCCTTCCAGCAGTCGGGGCAGATGTCCCGGCCGCCGGGCCGCTGGTGCCAGCCGTCCAGCTCGTGGGCTGCACGACGGACGTCGGTGACGGTGTGGGCGGCCGGGTAGTGGATGGCGGCGTGACAGCCGGGGCCGTCGCAGGACACCTCGGGGTAGAGGGTGCCGCTCACGGGGCGGCCTCCGGCTCGGTGTACTGGTCGACTGCGCCCCTGAGGACCGCGTAGTAGGCCCCGTCTTCGCGGAGGGCGGCGTAGACGACGCCCCGCATGATCGGGGTGTCCAGCGGGAACGGCTCGGCGTCCCGGTGTCGGCTGCCGAGGACGTAGCCCATGACGGCGGCGTCGCGGACGAGGGACCGCTCGCGGGGTGTGAGTTCGGCGAGCCGGTTGTCGATGTCCTGCTCGCGTTGCCGGGCGCGGGTCTCGAAGTACGTGGCGAGCTGGGCGTCGAGCTCGGGGGTGGGCATCAGTGGGTCTCCTCGTCGGCCATGCGGCGGAGGTCGTTGGCGGCGTCCTTGCGGCCGTTCGCGTAGGGCGAGTTCCGGGGCTCATCGGGCCACTCGGCGAAGAACCGTTCCATGTCGGCGTCGAGCGCGTCGGCGGCTTCCCGAAGGATGGCGGCCCGGTCGGCGGGTTGTGCTTCGGCCGGCTGCCCGACAGCGGCGCGGAGCTCGGCCTGGTGGGCGCAGGCGGCGACGAGCTGGCCGATGAGCTTCTGCCGGGTGACGGGGTCCTTCACGCCGTGGTCCATGGCGTCGTGGAGGGCGTCTACGGCCTCCAAGAGCCTGCGGCCGGGGAGTTGGTCGGTGGGGCAGCCGCAGCTCCAGTTGTGGGTCTCCGGGGTCGGGCAGGCGCGCTCGTCGTGTGCGGGGCACGGTTCGCCGTCGGGGCAGGTGTGTTCGGGGCCGGCCAGGTCGTCGCGGAGTGCGGCGGCCCGCTCGGGGTCGAGCTCCAGCCAGTACGGCTCCCGGTCGGGCCCGGAGAGGCAGACGATGACGGTGTCGTCGTCGCCGTGGAGGACGTCGCCGAGGCCCCAGCGGAGGGGGGTGGGGTCGTCGGCGGTGGTCGGGTCCGGCTGCTCGATCGCGGGCTCGGGCGTGTGTGGGTCGTCGGAGCCGGGCGGCCGGTGGTCCGCGTTCTTCTCGCATCGGCCGCCGCCCTGGAACATCACGGTGCAGCGCCCGACGTGCTCGGTGGTGGGGGTCTGTCCGGCGGCCTGACGGGCGGCGTCCCGGATCCCGGCAACCACCTCCTCCACACGGTCCAGCGGGATGCGGACCGGAACGTTGACGCCGTACTCGCCGCGCGACCAGAATTCGACGAGCGGCTGATCGTTGTGGTCGGCGCCTGGACCGATGGCCAGAACACGGTTCAGGTGGTCGCGGTACTCGAAGGTCACGGGTTGCTCCTGGTGTGGTCGTAGGCTGGGCCGAGGCCCGCCCGCGCTGCCTGCGGGCGGGCTGTTGTGCGTCACGAGGCGGGGTCAGGCGGCATCGAACGTGAGCTGCTCGTCGGGTAGATGAACATCGACGACAGGGCGCCGCTCGACCGAGCACTGAACAGGCACCACAGGCGCGGCCCTCACGGGCTCCGGTACGGCCACCACGCCGAAGTCACAGACCGCGACTTCGACCCGCGGGGAGACGCCGCGCCACTTGTCCCTGTACATCGAGGTGTCGAATCCGGCGCCCGGGCCGAGGCGGATGCCTGTCTCTTCCTCGAACCGGGCGCACTCGCGGTCGCGGGCTTCGCGGTAGTAGGGCTCGCCGCTGTACCGGAACGGAGCACTGGGCTGCGGAATGATGAACGCTCCGAAGTCCGCGAGCGTGGCTGCGACGGCGATGACGTGGTACTCGAACCGGCGGCCTTGGAAGTTCGGCGCGTTCCCGTCCCGCGTGATGGTGCCGAACGGCGGGTTGCTGATCGCCGTGTCGAACCGGCCGAGGCCGAGCGTCGGCACGGTCAGGACGTCGGCGCAGATCCAGGTGGCCTCGGGAAGGATCTTCCGGCCGACCTCAACGTAGGCGGGGTTCTTCTCCACGCACACGATCTCGCGCGGGGGCTGGTTGTTCCAGCGGCGGCCCCAATAGTCGCGGCAGGTGTAGGCGAGGCGTCCGATGCCGGCGCACAGGTCGATGATGCGGTCGCCGTGCACTTCGATCGACAGGTCCCGGGCGAGGCCTTCGGGGGTGAAGAACGCACCAGCCAGGTTGTGGGTGGCGGTGGCGGCTTCCTGCCAATTGTCGAGGACGAACTCCTTCTCGGTCTCGGTCAGGTCCCGGTCCAGGGCCACGAGGGCGGCGGCCTTCTCGTGGGCTTTGGCGGCTTCCTTGCTCATGCGGGCCACGGTGGTGGTCCTTTCGTGTGGGTGGGGTGGAACCGGATGGGCGGTCAGGCGGTGCCGTTGATGGCGCGGGCGATGGCGAGGGCGGCGGACCAGGCATTGTGGTCGCGGTCGCTCATGGGCCCGTCGACGGCGCCAGCGGCGAAGCCGCCACAGTCGGCGATCTCGTCTGCGGTCCTCTCCAGCAGCAGGGCCACGCCGAGGCCGATGGCCGGGGAGGCGAAGGCGGCGAGGTAGTCGTCGACCTGCTCGCGGTGTGCGGCCCAGGTCTCGATAAGGACGGTGGGGCGTTCGTGGTTGTCGACGACGACGCGGGACTTGCTGCCGAGGGTGTGGCCGACCTCCCAGCGGGTGCGGTCCTCGTCGTGCGCGGCGGCGGTGGCGAGGGTGCGGAGCTTGTTGGCGGCGGCGCAGATCTCGGCGGTGGTGGTGTCGGGCATTGAGACTCCTCGGTCAGGTCGCTGGCTCAATGAACGTGCGGCCGCCCGCGTGAGTACGGGCGGCCGGCGGGGCCTTTCAGATGCCGGGGATGTCGGCGATCAGGACGGTGGCGTTGTCGGCGTACGGGTCGTCCGGGCGGGCGTCGCGGGAGGTCTTGACGGCGCCGTCGGCGAACCGGCGAGCGACCGTGCGCAGCGTGGCGCCGTCGAGGAGCGGGGCGAGGGCGTGTCCGGCGTCCTCGTACGGTTCGTAGGCGCCGTCGGAGGCGAGGAACAGCCGTGCGGCGCCGGGCTGGAGGGTGTGGGTCTCGATGGCGGGATGGTTGACGGCGGCCATGGCCTCGTCGTCGGTGTACGTCGCGCCGAGGTAGGACGTGATCCGGTTGCGGCTGCCGCCGGGGAAGTCGTCCCGGGGCGGGAACACTCGGCGGAGGTTGTGGTCGCGGGTGAGGCAAGTGACGGTGCCGCCGGTCAGGGTGTAGGCGCGGGAGTCACCGCACCACGCGATGGTGGTCGGCTGGCCGGAGATGACGACGGCGACGATGGCGGCCGCCGTGCCGAGGTCCTCGCGGTAGTACGGGTCGGCGCGGTCGGGTTCGGCGGCGTACTGGCCGTACACGGCGCGCAGGCCAGCCTCGGCGTTCCCGTGGCGGGCGGCGGCACGGGCCAGGCGCCGTGCGGCGGTGCGGGTCCACTTCTGGATGGTGGGGGTGGAGCCGATTCCGTCGAGGAGTGCGTAGGCGGTGACTCCGTCGGGGGTGGTGTGGACGGCGGTGGCGTCGCACTGGTGGCTGCGGTCGCCGAGGTTCTGGGCGGTGGCGTACGGGCGCATGAGTGTGCCTTCCGGCGTGGTGGGTGGGGCCGCGCGCCTCGGGAAGGGGGTGTCGGGGCGCGCGGCCGGTGTGGGCGGCACTCGGCGGAGTCCGGCGTCGGGGCACGGAGGGGGGGCCGTGCGGCCGGTGTCCGGGTGCCTGCCCCGGGGGCGCCCTCCCCCGTGGGGGTTGGGGAGGGCGGGGCGGCCCCCTGGGGGGTGGGGGCCGCGTCTAGGGGGTTAGTAGGCGTAGTCGTCGCTGGGGTCCGACGGGCTGCCCTGGACCTGGAGGCTCAGGCAGTTCTCGTCGTGTCCGCACTCGTTGCAGCAGGTTCCGCAGTCGCAGTTCGCCATCGTGGTTTCCCCTTCCGTCACCGGGGTGTTGGCCCCGTGTGGGTCGTTGTCGGCTCTGCCACTCTAACCCATAACCCATTGCGCGCGCAATGGGTTATGGCGGGGTTCCCGCGACACGACGAAGGGGCCCGGCCCCACCCGGGACCAGACCCCTCCACCAACACCCCGCATCAGAAAGGAGGTTCGACGTCCCCTCCCCCACCCCACGACCCGCCGCCCTGACCGCCGCCGTGCGTACCCGGAGTCGACGACGACCACGGATCCCCCGCCGACGCCGCACCCTGCTCCCTACGGGCATCCTCGTACGCGCCCTGGCCCCGCCCGCTGGCCTTCGTCACCTTCGCCGTCGCCGACTTCAACGACGGACCCACCTCGAGAACGTCCAGCTCGTACACGGTCCGCTTCACACCCTCACGGTCCTCGTACGACCGCTGCTTCAACTGGCCCTGCACGATCACCCGCATCCCGCGCTGCAGGGACTCCGCGACGTTCTCCGCCAACTGCCGCCACACCGAACACGACAGGAACAGCCCCTCGCCGTCCTTCCACTCGTTCGCCGTCTTGTCGAACACACGGGGGGTCGACGCGATCCGGAACTTCGCCACCGCCACACCCTGCGCGGTGAACCGCAACTCCGGGTCGTCCACCAGGTTCCCCACGATCGTGATCACGGTCTCGCCTGCCATCAGGCTGCACTCTCCATCTCGTCACGACGCAGCCTCGGCTGCTGTACGTACACGCGCCGCTGCGGCGCGCGGTGGCCCTCCTTGCGGGCCTTGTCCTTGATGCGTTCCCACGCCCGACTGACCGCGTCAGCGGACATCTCCAGCTCTGCCCCGATCTCCTCCGGGGTCTTCGACGTCCACTCCATGAGGTGCGCAATCGCGTCACGCCGCCCGGCCGCATCCAGGACGACGGACTCCCCCATCAGGAACCGGACGACAGCCTGCTCTCCACCGACGGGCACCGGAGCCGGCGCGTCGGTGATGGCAACCGCCCGCGGGTCGTCGATCGTGTCGTCGTCCCACGACAGCGGCCCCGCACTCCCGGCAGCCGCGGCCGCACGGCGGGTCCTGTCGGCCACCCAGGCCAACACCCCGTGGTCCTCAGGCCTCTGGTCCCACAGCTCGTCGTAGGCCCGCATCACGCTCCGCGCCACCTGGGCCGTGATGCGGTCGGCCCGCAAGGCACGGCTGAAGCTTGCCTTGGGCATTCCCACCCGCTGACCGATGAACAGCCGGCCGAACCCGAGGGTCTCCAGCGCCTCTACCCGCCGATGCGTCCCTGTCGGATCGATACGCGCGGCGTCGGGGAAGTCGCTGATCTTCGGCCAGAACGCGAGGACAGCCTCGCCGGTCTCCCGACGAACCCGGTCGCCGAGCTCGTGGCGATCGTCGCCGTACATCAGGTAGTCCAGACCATCGCGCCCCAAGCCGAGGCGGACCGCGAGGGGCCTGATCGGCATCCCCGCTTCCTGGATACGCCGCACGTGCGCCCGTACCGGCCCAGCGGGCATGAACGGCTGCCACGTGCCGGCCTTCTGCTCCGCGCGGCGGCGGGCCTGCCACCGGGCGTGGGCCATCCTGAGGTGGAGCGGCGCTGACGCCTTCATGCCGCCGCCTCCATCTGCTGCTGGCTGTCCTCACGGTCGAACCGCTGCACAGCCGCCCGGACCACGGTGCGGTCCACGTTGAGCCGGGCTGCCATGGTCCGCTGGGGGACGTTCTGCGCGCGCCAGGCCTGGATCTGGTCGCGAGCCTCCAGGCACCGGTCCATCGCTCCGCCCGGGCCGCGTGGGGTCACCGGTGCCAGCCCCCAGCGTTCCTCCTGCGTCAGCCCGCCCAGGACGCCGAACTGCTGGCCGGTCTCCAACGCCCACGAGAGGCACGCTTCCCGGACCGGGCACGGCGCGCACACGGCTTTCGCCACCGCGGCCTGCTGGACGGCCGCCTTGCTGACGCCGACGGGGAAGAACAGCTCGGGGTCCACTTCGCGGCAGGCACCGTAGGCCCTCCAGTCGCCGTTGGGAGCGCTGGAAACGGCCGGAGTTATGGTGCGGCGGGTTCGGGCGGTCATGAGGTCTCTCCGAGGGTGTAGAGGCGGATCACGGCGCCGGGCGCGTCGAGGGCTTCGGGGTGTTCGCCGGGGAAGGTCTTGGTGGCGGTGACGCGGATGATGCGGGAGTCGTCGGCGACGGCCTGGGCGTCGGCGATGCCGTCGAACGTGGAGCGGATGAGCTTGTCGACGTCGCCGGAGTGCCGTGTGGTGGGCCAGGTCCGCTTCCGCTTGGGGGCGGAGGCGGGCTTGAGGACCGTGAACACGATCTCCGCTTCGAGGGGCCCGTCGAGCGGGGGTGTGTGTACGGGGATGTGGCCGATGTATCCGGCGCGGAGGGCGTGTTCGGTGGCCGTGGTGACGAGGGCGCGCCAGGGCTTGACGCGCTTGGACTGTTCGACGAGGACGGCGCTGACGCGTCCGGAGGCGGCGTTGCGGCGGTGGCCGGCGTACTTCTTGCTGCCCTGCGGGGCGGGGCGTCCGTGGACGGTGATGACGAGGCGGAGCTGGCGTTCGGTGTCGGGGGTGGTGGTCACGGTGCAGGGCTCCTAGGCGCTGGCGGTGAGGCGGCGGTGGACGCGGTCCGGTACGGGGGTGTCGCGGCGTTCGCATTCCTCGGTGAGGTAGCGGGTCCATTCGGGGCCGTGGGCGTCGATGAGGCGTTTGACGGCTGCTTCTCCGGCGAGGCGGCGGCGTTCCTTGTGGTCGGCCTTGTCGGCGGCTGCGGTGTCGCGTTCCGTGCGGGTGACGGGCTCGAGGTGGGTGTTGGCGCGGTGCTGCTGGCATTCGTCGCGCCTGGTGTGGAGGGCGGCGCGGTAGGCCTCGGTGCGGCGGCGCTGGTCGTGGGCGGTGAGGCTGGTGTCCTTGCGGATGTCGGCGATCTGCTTGCTGGCGTCGTTGATGAGCTGGTTGAGGATGCGCTCCCACCGCTTGAGGTTGGTGTGGTGGCGGAGTGCGAGCCGGTCGGGGGTGGCGGCCTTCCCGGTGGCGTCTTCGACGACGATGGTGCGGAACGCGATGTCGGGCAGGGCGCGGACGTACTGGACGCGGTGGGGGTCGGTGTCGGCGAGGTCGAGGGGCTCGAGCGGCGGGGTCTTGCTGTTGTGCCACCAGCTGCAGGGGCAGGGGTACGGGTAGAGGACGGTGCCGACGCCTATGCGGGACTGGCGGGCGCCTGCTTCGGCTCCGGTCTGGGTGGCGTAGCGGCGCTTCTCGGGGGTGGGGCATTCCGGGGTCACTGGTCCCCCTTGGGGTGGGTGGCGGGTTCGGGGAGGCCGAGAGAGTGTGCGAGGGCGGCCCGGGCGGTGAGGTCGTAGGCGGGGTTGTGAATCCAGCCGGTCACGAGAGCGAGTCGGGCGCGAAGTTGTTGCACTTCGTCCTCGGACGTGCGGAGCGCGCCGGCGAGGTCAGCCATGGCGGCGCTCCTCGTGGAGGGCGTGGAGGGCTGCGGTCTGTTCGGGGACGATCCGCTGGGCTTCGGCGAGGGCCTGGCCGCGGTCGGCCCACCGGTAGGTGTCGGAGGCGGCGAGGGCGGTGCGGTGTTCCCAGCGGGTGCCGGTCCATACCTCGCTGTCGCGGACGATGGCCGAGCCGTCTCCGTGGCCGTCGAGGCGTTTCTCGACGAGGAGGTCGGCGAACGGACCGTAGGGGGTGCCCGGGCAGGGGATGCGGAAGACGGCGGCGAGGTCGAGCTCGGCGGCCAGCTGGCGGACGTAGTCGTGGTGGCTCATGGGTCAGGCCTGGGCCTTGGCGCGGATCCGGCGTACGTCGTCGCGCATGCGGTCGGCGTCTTCGTCGTGCTGGCCGTGGAGTTCGGTGTCGATGGCGTCGCACTCGGCGAGGACGGCGGCGAGGCGGGCTTCGGCGAGCTGCCGGAACTCGTGGGGGGTGGGGCGGGTGCGGTGCTGGATGGTGACGGTGTAGGAGTTCATGGGGTTGGTGCCGTCGCGGAGGTCCATGGAGATGGACGGGGCGCTCATCTCGGTCTCGAGGTAGTTCTCGGCGCCGTAGCCGTCGAGGACGCCGCGCATGGACGCGACGAAGATCTTCAGGATTTCGGTGGCGGGCTCGAGTTCGAGGGTGGCGACGCCGTCCTTGATGGTGAGCGCGCGCATCATGGTGCCGTCGGTGAGGATCTCGGCGGCCAGGTCGCCGAGGGCGTCGATGGCGTGCGCGGCGGCGAGCGCGAAGTCCGGGGTGCGGGGTGCCGCCGGCCAGGTGCGGGCCTTCCACTCCTGGTGGGAGTCGCGGAGGCGGGATTCGATCGCGGTCTGGGCCTGCTGGCGGCGGGCGGCGCGCTGGGCTTCGGTGAGTTCAGCCATGGGGGTGCTCCTGCGGCTCGTCGTCGGCGGTGCGGCCGGCGAGGGCGTCGGCGAGGGTCCGTACGGCGGGGGTGCTGTGGGCGGTGGTGCAGTCGCTCGCGGCGAGGCGTGCGGCGTGGAGGGTGGCCGTGTCGGTGACGGTGGCGGCGTGGTGGGCGCCGTTGGGGCACGGGGTCCAGGCGGTGAACTGGGTGTGGTGGCCGCCTTCGTGGACGAGGAGCGTCTGGTCGGCGAGGCGGGCGTAGGCGGTGGTTCCGGTGGCGTGCCAGGCGAGGACGGGTATGGGGAGCCGGGCCATGGCGGAGGCGAGGGCGGCGCGGGCTTCGGCGAGCTGGGCGGCGTTCGGGGGGCCGACGATGCGGCGGACGGGCAGGGGGTGCCGGAGGTCGACGAGGGTGAGACGGGGCGCCGTCTTGGGGGCGGGCGTGGTGGGCTTGGTGCGGCGGCGGGCGCGGGTCTTGGTGCTCATGACGGGTCTCCGTCCGGAGGGTCCTGGGGTGGGGTGTTGCGGGTGCCGTAGCCGTGCTGGGAGAGGACGACCATGGCGGTGGCGATGAGGCCGAGTGCGGAGGCGATGACGGCGGGCCAGCTCAACTAGCGCTCCACGGTGCGGATGCGACGGATCTCGAGGTCGCCCTGCTCACCGCCGAGCAGGTTGGTGCCGACCTGGCTGAGGTGCTGGGCGCATGCCTGGAACGGCTCGCCGCCCTCGCCCGGCTCGCGGAGCTGCCAGACAGCGTGCTGGGGGCAGTTACGGGTGCCGTCGCGGTTGGTGCCGTCGCAATCCCGGTCGGTGCGCCCCAGCGCGGTCGGCGTCTCGTCCAGGTCGTCGTCGTCCATGACGCCGGGCGGGTCGATCAGAACGCAGCCGAGGGCTTCGCGGTGCTCTGTGTCGAGGGTGAGCTGGTAGGGGTTGCCCTGGGCGTCGACGAAGTCGGCTGTCAGGTCCTTGGTGGACCAGATGAAGGCGGTCAACCCGGTCCATGTGATGGGGGTTGGTGTCGTCATCGCCGGGCCGCCTTCACGTCGGTGTGGGCGAGCTCGGTCTCGGCGGCGGCGACCATGGCGCGCTCCATGCGGACCTCGGTGACGCGGTCGCAGTAGCCGAGGGCGCGCAGGAGGTGGCCGTGCTCGACGTACTGGGCGGCGATGGCGATGAGTTGGTCGAGGGTTCGGGTGTGGGAGTCGTCGTAGGCGTCGGCGCGGCCGGCGGCGTACTGGGGGTCGTGGCGGAATCCGCCGGGGGCGGTGGTGAGGGTCAGCTCGCTCATGGCGTGGGCTCCCTGGTCGAGGGGCGGGGCCCGGGGTGGGCCCCGCCGGGGTCGTGGGTCAGGCGGCGCGCTGGGCGGGGATGGTGCCGGTGGTGTCGGCGGCGCGTGCGGCGCGCTCGAGGAGGCCGATGACGTCTGAGGTGTTGGGGCGGCGGTGGCCGAGGTGCGGGTCCGGCGACGCGAGCCATCCGGCGAGGTGCTCGATGATGTCCTCGCCCGTGCCGGAGTCGGGCGATTCGGTGGGCAGGATGTGGGAGATCCAGCGCAGGGCGTCCATGACGGGGGCGTTGGTCTCGATGAGGATGCGGGCGTAGGTGGGGTCGTTGAGGAAGGCGTTGGGGGTCTTGCCGGTGACGGCGCGGAACACGGCGCCGGGGATGTCGAGGCGTCCCTGGGGGTCGGCGAAGTGGGGGTGGGCGGCGTCGACGAGGCCGAAGTGGTTCACGATCTGCTGGGTGGTGCGGAGGATGAGGCCGGTCTCGGACATGGGGTCTCCCGGTGGGTGCGCGGGGTGGTCTGGGGTGTGCTTGGTCCGGTCCGGCCGCGAGGGATGGGGTGCGTCGACCTCGCGGCCGGGCCGGTGGCGTGAGGGGGCCTAGTCCTCGATGGGGGCGGCGTGGTCGTCGGTGCAGTCCGTGCACTGGAGGAGCGGGAGTCCGTAGGTGCTGGTCTCGACGACGGTGAGGCCGGGGGCGGCGGGGTCGAAGATGGCGCCGCAGGGGCAGCTCGGGCAGGCGCACTTGGCGATCTCGCCGCTGGTGGGGAGGGTGATGGCGGCGGCGAACGCGGCTCCGGCGATGGCCTGGTTGTAGGCGTCGGCGGTGACGGCGTTGTCGGCGATCTCCATGAAGCGGTCGAAGGTGTCCTGCTGGAGGGGGGTGAGCCGGTCGTAGTGGGTGAGCGGCTGGGTGTTTCGGGCAGGGCTGATCACGCTCATGGCGGGGCTCCTGGACTCGTACGTCTCACCGGCCCCGGGATGGGGGTTGGTGCGTTGTCGGCTCCACCACCATAAGCCATATCCCATTGCGCGCGCAATAGGTTATGCGGAGTGTGGCACAAGAAAGCCCCGCTCCCGGGGAGGGGAACGGGGCTGACGGTCAGGAGGGGTGAGCGGTAGTCAGGGGACGGTGCCCTGGTTGACCCAGTCGCCGTGGGCGACCAGGAGTTCCGAGAAGGAGACGTACACGATGCCGGCGTACTTGGCGGCGGTGAGCTGCCGCTCCTGTACCCATCGCCTCATGGTGGACTCGGAGACCTTGTAGTCGGTCTCGGCGAACAGCCTGCGAGCCTCCTTGTAGGTCACCAGGTCCTGGTCGAGCGGGTAGGGCTGGATGGTGCTGACGGCCACGGTGGGGCTCCCGGGTCTCGGCGGCCGTCGTTCGCAGCTCCGGCGGCCGATGTGCGGGTGTGGTGCGGGTGCTGACAGCCCGACTGCTGCTGCCATGTGATGAAGGTGCGGTCGATGGTTGGACCGTTGAACCTAGCGTCAGGTTGCACGGCGTGCGGAAGTTTCCTTCCGCGTGATGTGGTCCTCGGCGAGCTGGGCCAGGGTCCAGGCGTGGGCGATGCCGTCGTCGTCGGCGCAGAAACGGTTCACGCACACGGCTGCTTCGCGGTCGCGCCGCCAGAACAGGCCCCAAGTGCCGCAGCTGGGGCAGGCGTGGCGGCGTACGGTCTTGAAGTCGCCCATGACGATGGCGTGCTCGAGGCCGTGGCGGTAGATCAGGGTGTCTCGGGCCCGTTGCCGCTCGGGGGCGAGGTGGGCGGTCTGCTCGACCATCCAGCTGTAGACCTGGTCGGCTTCCCTGGGGCGGGCGCCGGCCTCGGGAGCGGCGGCCCGCGTGTGTTCGGTGGCCTCGTCGACCGCCGCGCGAATGTGGTCGTAGACCTCGGCCCGGATCGGCATCGCGGGCTCGGTGGCCGTGGCGGTGCGCTCGTGGTGCCGTCCGCGTCCGGGCTGGAGGAACTCGGTCTGCAGCAGTCTCAGGCGGGCTGCTGGTGTGTAGTCGTCCCCGGTGCTCATGTGTCCCCGTCCGCCGTGCGGCCCCGTGGGGCGCGGGTGCGTGACGGTGGGGCCAGGGACGCGCGCCGGGGGCCGGAGTCTGTCACTCCGGGTGAATCCGGACGCCCCATCGTGGCATAGATGTGGCTGGAGTTGAACGCTGTGTGCGTGTTGATCTACGGTCCGCGACAGAGCGTGTCGGGGGTTCTCCCGATTCACACCCAATGTCACTGGCATATGTCAGACAAGCTCGGGGGCTTGCCGCATCTCCTCGAGCATCACCCGCAGCGCCTGGTACTCCGACTCCCCCACGACGTCGTGGGCGCGGGCCCCGTCGACCATCATCAGGACGGCCTCCAGCGTGGTGCCGAACGTCTCGGCCGTCGACGGGTCGGTGAGGCTCCGGCCGCTGGCGAGGAACATGGACTGCAGCGTGAAGGCCAGCTCCTGCGCCGGCGACCCGTCCGGGACGGCGGCGACCGGGGCCGTGCGGGAGAACCGGTGGGCGAGGTGAATCACGGAACCGTCGCCGCGCTCGGGCGGCGTGGGGGCGTGCTCGGCTGAGGGCATCGGGGGCGTCTCCGCTCCGGGCAGTCGGGAAGGGTGCTCAGCCCCGACACTCCCCTTCGAGCCGGGTTCCGAGTCCGGGATGGCTGCCATCCATCCCGTGGTACGTCACTGTGACAGGAAACCGAACGGTATGGGGATCTTGGACCGTTCTTTGTGCCCGTCTCCACAAACTATGCACACGAGTCGTCCACTTCTACGGTGGACCCGAACCCGAAAGCGGGCAAGACCGCACACCCGTGGATATGAGCAGCCCCCGCGACGCGAGGGGACGGAGTTTTGCCGACAACGACCCAGCGCGGGCGGGGGCCCAGAGACCTCACGAGCACGTGCCCGTCAGATGACGGCGATTGTAGTGACCCAGCTCGCCACACGGGTAGGCGCATCCCCCGATCGGTTCTGCCAGAACCGGCCGGCGCGGGCAACAGGCCGAGTCCCCGGCCAGTCGTTCCCAGCCGGGGACCCTCGTGGGTCGGTTCTGGCAGAACCGGTCAGCTCTTGGCCGGGAACCCGAGCCGGTCGGCGATGTCCCCGAAGACCTTCATGGCGTCCGTCTTCGGAGCCCAGATCGGCAGCGGCTCCTGGGCGTCGTAGGCCTCGGCCACGACGACCGCATTCTTGATCTGCGGGAGCAGCTTGTCGCCGTAAATCTCGGCGGCCTCGTCCTGCATGTTGGTGAAGAAGTGGCCCTGGCTGGCGGCCTTGGCGTCGTTGATGCAGTACCAGGTGGGGCGGACGCGGACGTCGTACCGGTCGTAGTCGTCGTTCAGACTCTGGATCTCCTGGGCGAGGGCACGCGCGCCGCGGAGTTCCTTGCGCATGGGCTTCATCATCGTGATGACGTCGGTCGAGGCGACGAGCAGGGACTCGGACAGGCGCCCGTAGGAGGCCGGGGCGTCGATGACGATGAAGTCGTACTTGCCGGGTTCGACCTGCGTCCGGATGACTTCCTGGAGCCAGAACACGGCCAGAGCGTTGTCCGCGCGCACGAGCTCGCCGTCGGCCTGCTTCATCTTGATGTCGCCGCGGACCAGGTCGAGGCCCTTGATGGTCTCGAAGGCGTCGTCCCCATGGCCAGCCGCGACACGGGTGCGGGCGGGCACGGTGACGTCTTCAAGGCGGGCCTTGCCGAGCATCAGGTCGTGGATGGTGAAGACCCCATCGGGGACTGCGTCGCCGTCGTACCCGAACCAGTAGCTCATGTCGCTCTGGAGGTCGGCGTCAAAGATGAGCCCCTTCCAGCCGCGCAGGGCTGCCTCGGTGAAGACGGTGTTGGCGACCGTCGTCTTGCCGACGGAGCCCGCGCGGTTCATCACCAGGAACACCGGGATGTTCAGCTCGGGGGCGTACTTGGGTGGCAGGTACAGGGTCATGAAGGTCTCCGGGGGCGGTGGACGGCACTCAGCCGAGGTGGCGGCTGTCCCAGGGCGTGGGGTCGTAGCCGGCGTCGACGAGGTGCTGAAGGTGCGCGATGTCGCGCGAATCCCAGTTCCTGGCCCGGTTGGAAGCTCGCACTTCCGACTCGGCCAGGGCGACGGCGTAGGCCAGCCGGGACGTCAGCGTAGCGTCCCCTCGGACGAGTACCGCGTCGCGGTAGCTGCTGGCGCTGAACTCCTGTGCGTCGGCATCGGTCTCGGCCATCCAGCGGTGCGCCTTGTCGACGGCTGCTGGGGTGGCCTGCCGCAGCGCAGTCTCGGCGACCCGCACGCTGCGGGCGTCGATCGCGGGGTCGGTGTAGTCACGCAGGAGGGCGACGCAGAACTCGTGTCGCCGCGCGCTGGCGTAGCCGCGGCCGACGCGCTCCTTGTCCTGGGCGGTCAGCTGGTCGGACGGAGCCGCGGCCGTGGATTGAGCGATCGGGGGAACCGGTTCTGTCAGAACCGCCTCCGCGCGGGCGTCCGGCACGACCGGAGGCTCGGCCGGAACCAGTTCGGCATCCTCTTCCGGTTCTGCCAGAACCGCCGTCGCCGTCGAACCCAAGGAGCCTGCCGACACCGTTCCGCTCGCGGACCCCTGGACTGCGGGGGTCTCTTCCCGCGCGGCAGCGGTTCTGGCAGAACCGCTGAGGACGGCGTTGACCGCGTCCGAGGCCTTCAGGGTCCGGTCCTGGCGGAGTAGTTCGTTGGCCTCGAGGAGGAGGTGCAGGTTCTCGCCGTCGAGCGCGGAGTACAGGTTGTAGGCGTTGTCGATCGTCAGGCGCTTGCCCAGCAACGCTTCCTTCGCGTCTTCGGGGAGGTTCAGAAGAGTGATGCGCTTGGTGATGTGGGACTTCGACCGTCCGACCGTCTTCGCGATGTCGCTGTGGCTGACGCCTCGGGCTTCGATGCGGCGGTAGCCCTCGCCCTCCTGGAAGACGCTGAGCGTTTTGCGCTTCAGGTTCTCCTCGAGCATGAGGAGGTCCATGTTCGGGACCTGGTCGTCGCGCACGTCGATGCGGACCTCGTCGAGTCCGACCTGGAGTACGGCCGCGTGGCGGCGGTGGCCGGCGAGGATCACGTACTCGGCGGAGCCGAGCTGCTCGGCGTACGTGGGGTACTCGGCGAGGAACGCGGCTCGCGTGCAGACGACGAGGGCCTGGATGAGGCCGGTCTCGGACCTGACGGATGCGACCATCTGCTGATGGTCCTGCTCGTCTTCCCACAGGTCTCCGTCGCGGAGGTTACGCGGGTTCGCGACGATGCTCTTGGGGTCGGCCTTCCGCGGGGCAGCCGCAGTGCGCAGCGGCACGTCCGTCATCGACGTGTTCCCGGATCCGCCCGCCTTGTTGCGCGGCATCTGTTCCTCCTGTGGTGCTGAGCATTCGCCCTGGACCTTACCGGTTCTGCCAGAACCGGTTGAGAGGCCGCGTCGAGAGGAACTGTGCGATACGCCACGAATGACCTCTATGCCCGGTGTCTTGCCTCTCTCCGGGCGTGCCGGTCGAGCATCTCCCGCTCGACGGCGGCCAGGTAGGCGTCCCGCGCGGCGGCCTGGTCGAGGTGGTCGTGCGTGAAGTACCAGTCGACGGTCGCGCCCCAGCACTCGGACGTCATGGGGTGGTAGTCGGCGTGGAGGAGACAGGCCGCGGGCGGGAAGGCGGCGAACCGAGGTGCGAACGAGGGCGTGGTGAGCGTGCGCAAGGGGGTCTCCGTTCAGGCGGCGGGGGCGCGGTAGCCGTAGCGGTCGCGGCTGCGCATACAGGACTCGGCGACGAGGCGAGCGGCTTCCTCGGCCCAGCCGTCGGCGTCGGTGAGGCCGTCGGGGGCGGGGAAGTGTCCGCCGTACGTCTCGTAGCCCTTCCAGGCGTGGTTGCGGATCGGGATGCCGGTGGGGCAGTCCCAGTCGACGGCCCAGAACGTCTTCCTGCGGCCGCGCGGCCGGCACTGCTGCCACTTCTCCATGCGCACGGTGACGGCGTGCTGGGTGCCGTCGAGGAGGTGGACGGTGGCGGGGGTCTTCTCGGTGCGGTCGAGGACGGTGTTGGTCCGGGGGCCGAGGAGGTAGTGCGCGGGGTTGATGTTGGCGTTCCCGCTCATCCAGCGCGGGTCCTTCGCCCGGTGTTCGTTGCGTCGGGCCCAGAGGGACCACCAGACGCGGCCGTGGTGGAAGGACAGGTCGACGACGCGGGAGTGGAAGCCGGTGGGGTTGAGGCGTCGCTGCAGGAAGGTGCCGAAGCACTCGGTGTGCACGTACAGGGCGCCGAGGGGTCCCAGGCCGATGTGCGCGGACAGCACGTGCTCGCTGCCGGCGTTGCCGACCTTGAATCCGAAGCCGAGTGTGGGGGACCGTCCGATGACGAGTTGGCAGCCGATCGCGCCTTCGGGCCGGGCCGGCCAGGCGCCGGGCTGGCGGATCCCGGCGTCGTGTCCGCGCGCTGCCAGCTGTTTGCGGACGGTCGGCGACATCGGCTGGCCGGGGTTGAAGGGGCCGGTGTAGGGCTGGCCGAGCTGCCAGGTGTCGGCGTCGAGGACGCCTTGGGGTTCGGGCCGGACGCCGCAGCGGTCACAGGCGACCCAGCGCGCACGGTCGCGGGTGCCGTAGTTGGAGTCGTAGCCGTCGACGACAGGCTTGTGGCCGAAGAGCTGGCAGAGCGGGATGAGTCGGGGCAGGCTGTGGGCGAAGTAGCCGCGGTTGACCCAGGTCCGTGGGTCGGGCCGGTCCTTGCTGTAGTCGACGGTGAAGGTGTGCACGGCGCGCTCCCGGGGGCTGGAAGTTGTGTGCTCACGCTCCCGCAGATCCGCGTCGTCATTCCCCCTGCTCGGCTACCGCAGTAAACGGGCGCGGGCCTGGCAGCCGGATATTGCGACGCAATATCCGGGTCAGGCGGTCCTGAATACGGGCTGGGGTTCGCGGCTCTGGCCGTGGTGCTTGTAGCTGAGGGCGGCCTGGACGCTGGCGGCGAGCCGGTCGACGGGCTGGTCCTTGGTGAGGCGATCGAGCTCGGCGAGGTACTCGCTGTGCTCCTCGTCGGGCAGCCGTTTCGCGATGAGCGCGGCGTCCTGGCGGGCGCGCGCCTTCGCGACGGCCCGGGCGAAGGGCGTGTTGGTCTCGGGGGCGGTGTGGTGCTCGCGGTGCACGGCGAGGGCGCGGTGGTAGCCGGGGGAAGCGGACTCCCGGGTCCGGACGGGCTCGTCCTCGGCCCGTGCCACGTCGTCGCGTGCCGTGTCGCGGGTGCGGGGAGCCTCGAGCCGGCCGACGGGAAGGACCCGGATCGATCGGACGGTCTCGGTGTTCAGCTTGTCGTTGATCTGGCGGCAGAGCTGTCCGCCGAGGAGCCGTAGTTGGGCGGCGTACGAGTCGGATCCTGGCCGTAGGTCGAGCCGTCCGCGTTCGGCGTCGAAGGCGACGGCCTGGACGCGGCCTTCGTACTGCGGGCACAGCTCGGCCCACCGGTCGAGGATCCCGCCGCCCTGCACTCCCATGGCCCAGCCCTGTTCGGCGCCCAGGTTCTCGAGGAGGGCGGCGAAGCCGATCGGGTCGCGGCCGCCGTCGCGGGCGGCCCGGCGTTGGACCTTGCTGCGGCGGGCCGGGGCCGGGCCGGTGGGGCGGCTGGCCTTGTAGGCGGCGAGGGCCTGGCGGGCGAGGTCCTGCCCGGAGGCCTTCGGTGGCGGCTCAGACATGGGCGAGGTCCTTCCGTGTGCGCAGGGCCCGGTCGACGAGCCGGTTGGTGTAGAGGCGGCGGGCGTCGCGCTCGCTCATGCCGGTTTCGAGCGCGGCCGTGATGAGCTCCAGGTCGGCCTCGGCTGCCGCCCGCATGTCGATGACCAGGTGGCGGGGCAGGTCCTCGAGGGCCAGCTCGCTGGTGGCATCGACGACCGAGGCCGCGGTGTCGTCGACGAGGGCGGCCTGCATGGCGGCGGTCGCCTCGGCGAAGAGCCGCCGTACGGCCTGCGACGACGGGCCGGGCTGCTCCACCTGCCACTCGACGTGCCGCTCAGCTGTGGCCGTACGGCAGTCCCTCCACGCTTCCACGGCGGCCGCGCGCTTGGCCGGGGTGTCCCACAGCAGGTGCGCGCCCTTCAGCCGGTGCGCGAGCAGCGCCGAAGGCCGGCGGGCGTCCGGGTCGGCGGCCAGGGCGAGGAACGCCCTGACGTCGTCCACGCTCCACCCGGCGTCGGCCACGTGCCGGGCCACCCACGCGATCCGCGGTACGGCAGCGTTGGCCAGCCACGGCACCTGGGAGATCAGCTCACGGGCGAGCTGGTGACGGCGGCCGACGGCGTTGAGTTTCCGGGCCTTCGGCTTCTGCTGCTTGGGGGTGGGGGAGACCTTCTTCCCGCTTGCGAGCTTGCTCTCAGAGGGAACAGGGAGATCACCCGCAGTAGAGACAGCTGAGGTACCGACCTGCATTGGGGTGCAATCCAACCCCGGCGCCCGGCGGGCCTTCGAGGACTTCCGGCGCACCTTCCGGGCGGCCTTCTTCGCGAGCTTCCCGATCAGGGCCCGGCCTTCCTCGGCGATCCCGACCGGCACCCTCGTGTGCGTCGGCGCGGTCTCGTCGCGCTGGACGGTACGGATCCCGAGGGCCTGGTCGAACTCTGCGGGGATGACGCGCTCGTAGACGGACGCGAGCCGGACCCGGCCCGCCGCGCGGGTGCCCTTGGAGCGGTACACGAGCAGTCCGGACTCGCGGAGCATGTCGAGGTGGTACTGCACGGTCCGCTCGGACGCGCCGAGCTTCCGCGCGAGGTAGTCGATGCCCGGCCGGCACTCGGCGAGCGCCGACAGCAGCTGCGCGAGCGCGACCGTCGTCGGCCCCCACTGCGGGCCGTGGCTGCGGGACGGGGTGTAGAGCCCGGAGCCGCCGACCCAGTGCACGGCCTGCATCCACGAGTACGGGTCGGACGCGACCCGCCCGGTCGTCGTGGAGATCCACTGGTGCACCGCAGGGACCTGGAGGTCGGGCAGAGCGGGGCCCTGAGTGCCGGTCTTCTGGCACGGGATGTCACCCGAGGAGGCGGAGATAAGCCGCGAATCGCCCGTGCGGGCGCGCGGAAGCTGACAAGACGGTACGGCGTGCTGCACTATGTACCCGTCCTTCTGTTCTGGGGACGGCAAAAAGCGGCCCCCTGCGGGTGGGTCGAACTGCTGCGGAGCAGTGATCGCTCGAACGCTCGGACCTCGTCGCCAAACGGGATCTGAACCTCGGGCCTTAGCTCGGACGCCATATCCGAGCCGTAGGAAGTGGCCGCGCACGGTGCGCCAACACCGCGGCCGGCGGTTGAGGAAGTGCCCCCGCCAAGGGGCCCAGGACCTCCCGCCTTGGAAGTCGCTACGTCACCTGCTCTCCCTTACTGGGTGAGGTCTGCCGTGGCTGGGTAGCCACGGAAATCTGAGAGCGCCGACGACAAGCCGCGGCCGCCTTGAGGCATCGGGCGGTTGGTGTCAGGGCGTCGGCGTGCGCGGTCCGGCGGAGCTGCCGGACGGGCGCGGTCATTGCGCGGTGAGGGTAGGCGCGGCGGTGGCGGGCTGCGTCGGCGGTGTGATGTTCACGCCGGAGCCACGGGTCCACCTGTCATACCGGGCTGCTACCCGGGTACTCTTCGCCATGTCGGCGCCTTCCTCGAGGGTGTGCCGACATCGCCGGCACCTTCTGGAGAGTTGTGTGTCGGCCAGGCCCCGCTCCGGGTGTTACCAGCACCTGGGTTGCAGCGGGGCCTTTCCGTTGTCTGTCGCGCGGTTCCGGCCTGCCTCACATCTGAGTGGTCGTCTGGCGCAAGGCGAAGCCTACTCGTTGGGCTCACCGCTCCACCACCTTCCTTCCGAACGTGTCGTACGAGCCGACTTGTCATCAGATATCCAGGTCATCGGACCAGCGCAGAGGCGGGGCGGTGACCTGCGGTGTTGTCCTATAACTTTTCACCCCAAATAACAGGGTCAGGCGGCGTGCCGTCCTGTCCACGACGAAAGACGGGGCAGCAAAAAGGAAGTAGGGGATACCGGAGCGCTCGCCGACGGGTCCTCCGCCCCGTCTCGGGCCTCGGCGCGGCGCCCGGCCCGCCCCTTGGTCGCGGCCGTGCAGCACTTCGGGCAGCGGCAGCCGTGGACGTTGTAGCGGTACTCGTCGTGGGCGAGGTCCTCGATGCGGGCCTGCTTGCCCTGGGCCTTGGCGTCGGCGAGCGCGGCGGCGAAGGCCGGGTTGGTCCGGGCGTGGCGGGAGGGGACGTTGGGCCCGACGCCTACCTTCTTGCAGGCGTCCCCGAGGCGGAGGCCTGTCTTCACGGCGTCGAGCAACAGGGCCTGGACGTGCTCGGTGAAGACGGGTGGCCTGCCGCGGCCCGGGCGGGCGGTCACGGGTGGTTCCGTACTGGGTCGGTGTCGGCGGGGTGGGAGCCGAGGGTGCGGGCGGAGCGTCCTGCGAGGTCGCCCATCGCCTGGTAGCCGGCCTTGTGGAGCTCGGCCTTGAGGCGGCGGAGTGCCTCGGGTGTCCAGTTGGGGTTGGCGACGAGCTTGCCGAGGCGGAACCCGACGGTGAGCGCGAGGTTCCAGACGCGGTCGACGTCCGCAGGATCCAGGTCGGGGACGAGGAGTGAGGGCAGCTTCTCCGGCTGGCCGACGGTGTCGAGCATGGCGGCGGCGAGGACGCCGGCGAGGTACTCCGCAGAGCTGGCCGCTCGGGTGGCGAGGGCCTGGTCGACCGTGGGGGTGTCGGGTGGGGTGGTCATGCGGCGGTCTCCAGGGCGCGGACGGGCAGGATGAGCGGCACCGGGCGGGCGGCGGCCGCGGTGATGAGGCGGAGCCGGGCGGGCGCCGGGGTGCGGGGCGCGGGTACCGGGGTGGTGCGGGGGTAGTCGGGCAGTCCGGGGATGGCGAGCTGGATCGGCTGGCCGGGGGCGAGGCGGCGTTGGCGGGCGCCGTCGGTGGTGGGGGCGGCCGCGATCGGCCAGCGCCCGTCGGGGACGATCCGCACGCCGGCCGCGAGGAGCCCGTGCGTGCGGGCGAGGGCGAGGAGCTGCTCGCGGGTTCCGGTCTCCTTGTCGAGGCCGAGGAGCGAGCACAGGGAGGAGCGGTGCCAGTTCGCGGTGCGGACGTCCATGCGGGCGCGGTAGGCGACGAGTTCGGTGTCGGTCTCGCGGGCGAGCGCGCGCAGGAGACGCCGCTTCGGTGTGGAGCCGGCCTCGGCGATCCGCTCGGGGGCGAGGAGCGGTTCGGCGGTGGCGGGTTGGGCGGCGCGGCGCTTGATGAGGGCGCGGTGCCGGTCGAGGGCGAGCTGGCCGCCCCAGATGCCGTCCGGCTCGATCAGCCCGCCGCCGGGAACCTCCGCGTTGCCGTAGGCGGCGCACGCGGTCTGGACGGGGCAGCGGCCGCAGATGGCGACGGCGGCCTTCTGCTGGTCCAGGCGCTCGCGCTGCGGGAGGCCTCCGTCGACAGTGCTGGTTGTCCAGGCGTCCAGCGGCACGTCCGGGTCGGCGGCGGACTGGGTGGGCTGGTCGGGGTCGGGGGCGCACCCGCGGTACAGGTAGTGGCGGTGCTCGGTGAGGGCGTGGAGCAGGCTCATGGGGTGGGGCCCCCTTCCTTGGGGTCGCGGGTGCGGGCGAGTTCGGTGTCGACGATCGCGGTGGCGGCGGCGATGACCGCGTTGCTCGTGTCGTGGTGCTCGATTTGGGCTCGGAAGGCGGCGAGGTCGCGTTCGTCGACGGCGTTCAGGAGCCGGAAGGCGGGGCTTGGTGGGCGGGCGCGGCGCCGGTGGTGGATGGACTCGGCGACGCAGAAGCCGGCGCACAGGGCGACGAATCCGTAGAGGGCGATGACGGCGGGGTGGTCCACGGCGGGGCCTCCTGGAGGGGGTTGGGGTGGGCCCCGCCGTGGCGCGCGGGGGTTAGGCGTTGGGTCCGTGCAGGACGGCGCGGAGTCGGGTTCCGATCCAGGCGCCGACCTGGGGGGAGACGGCGTTGCCGAAGCCGTCGACCTGGTTGCGGGCGGAGCCCCAGACGGTGAAGGTGCCGGTGTGGTCGGGGAAGTCGACGTCGAATCCGCAGCCGCGGCCGACCTCGTGGGCGGCCATCATGCGGAAGTAGCAGTCCTCGAGCGGCAGCTCGGAGAGCGCGGACCGCCACCGGGCCATGAGCAGCGCGGTGGTGTCGCGGGCGGTCAGGGTGCCGAGCGGGTCGGTGAGCGGGTGCGGCGCGGTCTCGTTGCCGGTGGGCCCGTTCTGCTTGAACCAGCCGGCCGCGCTGAGCAGCCCGGGGATCTGGTCGGAGGTGAACGTCGGCATCGCCTCGCCGTGCACGGTGGGCACGGTGTTCTTCCGGAACGGGACGATGCCGGAGGACACGACCGCGAGGGTCTCCGAGCCGACCTGGGTGGGCAGTGGGTCGTTCGCGCCGCGCGGGCTGCCCTGGTAGTTGTCCACCGCGAGCGCGATCGGCGGGGTGATCAGCCCGGTGGTGTTCGTTGCGGGCTGCGCCCACAGCGGCTGGTCGAAGCCGCGGGAGCGG
Source organism: Streptomyces sp. NPDC047981 (assembly GCF_040653315.1). Lineage (NCBI taxonomy): Bacteria > Bacillati > Actinomycetota > Actinomycetes > Kitasatosporales > Streptomycetaceae > Streptomyces > Streptomyces sp. NPDC047981. The sequence continues at coordinate 48,437 of NZ_JBEZNQ010000030.1, forward strand.
CAGTTCGACCCCGGCCGCTCGTACGTGTTGCCCGCAGCGGCGAGGATGGCGCCGGTCGACAGGATCGACGTCTCCTGCTGGCTGGTCTGCGTCGACAGCGGCTGCCACGGGTGCCGCTCCGAGCCGTGCACCGCCTTCGCTGGCATGAGGACTGCGGGGAAGTCGGCGAACCGCTGGCGGCACCGCTCCGCCCGCGCCATCGTCGCCGCTGCGAGCGGCTTCGCCCGGTCCCCGATCCGGGTCCCGAGGTCGGTCAGGTCGAGCGCGGCCAGCGACGGCGTCATCGGCGGGACGACCGGACGACGGCAGGACGGGCACCGGTACTCGTACTGCTTGCCGTAGCGCACCGACCCGGTCGGCGGGATCCCCGTCCGCCAGGTCCACACCGCCTCGACGTCCTTGTCGCAGTGGTGGCAGCGCGAGGCCGGCCGGTGCTCCAGGTCGGGTTCGGGCAGCGACTTCTTCGAGAAGGCCCAGTACGCGCGGTCGCGGGACTGCGGTACGCCGAAGAACTGGCTGTTCAGGTACAGCACCTTGTGCCGGTAGCCGAGGAGGTCGAACTGCTTCAGCCACCACAGGTAGGTGGAGCCGTCGCCGACCTTCGCCCGGCCCGGGACCGCCGGGCCCCACGATGTCAGCTCGGTCGTGCACTCGACCAGGATCAGACGCGGGTGGTGCTGGGCGGCGTAGTGCAGGACGCAGTTCGCGGTCGCCCGGTCCCGCTCGGAGCGCGTCACCCGCGCCTCGAAGTCCGGGTCGTCGAGTTCGAACAGGGTCATGCCCTGCTCGTACGCCTTGATCGTGTTCGCCTGAGAGTGGTTCACGCACGAGACTCCCGCGACCAGCAGGTCGGCCGCCGGGAGGTCGCGGGCGGAGTGGTAGTCCGCCGCCTCGGGGTCGACCAGGTCCGCGATCCAGTGCTCGGCGTCCGGGTGGTTCGCCTCGTGCACCTCGACCTTGTAGGCGTTGTGGTTCGCGGCCATGATCGTGGTGAACCCGGCCATCTCGATGCCCTTGGTCAGGCCACCGAACCCGGAGAACAGGTCGACGGCGACCAGGTCGTCGTGACGGAACCGGCGCCGTCTGACGGCCGGCCGGTGCGTGGCCGTGCGGGCCCTCTGCTTGGTTGCGGTCGACATCAGGCGGCGCTCCTCTCGTTGTTGCGGTCCTCGGCGGCCTGCTCCAGCGCGGCAATCTGGACGGTGACGAGCGTCCGCATCGGCTGCCACGTGCCGTCGGGCCCCTGCACCTGCTGGTCGAAGACGGCGTGCTTCTCGGCGTCGGCCTTGATCTGCTTCAGGGCGGTGACGTTCTCCCAGGAGCGGGGCAGCTGGCCGACGATGCGGTCGAAGTCCGCCTGATCCCCCGTGCGCTGCTGCGCTGCGGCGGGGGTCGTCGGGGAGTCGGTGGCGCGGCCCAGTTCGGCAGCGAGCTCGGGCGCCAGAGGCACCCCCGGCTCCAGGATCTCCAGCTCCGAACTCGTCCAGAGGTTCAGCGCCATACCGAAACGCATACCGGCGTTGCGGATCGCGTCTCCGATGATCTCCTTGACGGCGTTGGCGCCGTCCTTGCCGGTCGCGTCGCCGTACCCGATGCGGGACACACCGCACACCGTGAGCCGGATCCACATGCCGCGGTTGCCGTCGTACTGGGGAAGGCCGACCTGGTCCAGGGCGAGCGGCTCCCAGTTCCAGAACGGGTCCACGTTCAACAGCCGATTGGTCGCCTCGGCGTGCCCGATGTACCTGAGGCAGATGTGCGCATCGGTGACCTTCTGGCCGCCGCACCGCTGGCACTTGATCTCGTGGTGGTGTTCGCAGACCTTCGGCCAGCTTTTCTGGCCTGTGCACTTCTTGCACCAGGGCTGGGGACGGTAGCGGACCTCCTGCGGGGCGAACGGCTCGCGCAGCCTATGCAGAGCCGCGATGCGCTCTTCCCGGGTGTAGGCCCCGGCGGCGTCGGCGCTCTGGATGAGGGCTTCGAGGCGGTCGAGGATCTGGTTCGGGACGTGCTGGGTCGGGCCCTCCGCCGGGATGGTGGCGGGGGCCTCGGTGGCCGTGGCCATGAGGTCTCCTAGCTATGGGGTTGTCGTCGTGCTGCGGCGGTCGTGAGGCCCGGTTGTCGGCGTCCAGGCCCGCTACCGCGGCCGGGCTACGCCTCGGCGAGCTTCTCGGCCGGCGCGATGCCGTACTTCTCGATCAGCCAGGCCTTCGCGACGTGGCTCAGGGCCGCCTTGTAGCCGAGGTCGTCCTCGCGGGCCTCGGCCGCTTCCAGGAACCGGGCCTTCAGGTCGGCGTCGACGCGGACGTTCAGGTTGCCGGTCTCCAGGCCGGTGTTCCGGCGCGCCCGGTGCGCGTTCGCGGCCGGGGAGAACGTCCCGGAGATGAACGCCTCCAGGCCCTCGGCGACGTCCTTCGGTACGGAGCTGCTGGCCTGCTGGATCGCGGCCCGGGTGACGAGCGGCATGTGGACGGGCACGTTCGGAGCGGCGGCGGCCTCGGTCGCGGTGGCGTGGCGCAGCTTGCTCCAGCCACCGGGGGCGAGGATCTCGTCGACGGCGGCGGCCAGTTCGGGGGCGCCCCCGCTGGTGAGGTGCTTGGAGGCGGCGCGGAGGTTGTGCACGAGCTCGGTGTCCTTCTTGGAGGGCACGGTTCGGGGTCCCTTCGGGGGGCGCCCGATGTTCCGGCGGGGGGCCGCCGGCGGGCGGATATGGGCATGCGTCATGCCAGTCTCCCTTCTAACCCATTGCGCACGCAATGGGACATGGCTGCGGTGCGTCGGGAGCGAGGGTGCCCCGACAGGAAGAACACTACCCATAACCTATTGCGCGCGCAATAGGTTATGGGTAGTGTGGGGCACACACCACAACGAGCGCCGGGGGCACCACATGCGACACACCAACCGCCAGACCACCACCGCCACCCTCGTCGACCTCTACCGCGCCATCGACAAGAAGCACGCGGTGACCATCACCTACATCGACGAGAACGGCGAGGAGAGCCTGCGCACGGTGGAGCCGTACGACATCCGCACCACGAAGAATGGCCGCATCGAGATCCGCGCCATGTGCCGCCTCCGCTCCGAGGCCCGAGGCTTCCTGCTGCACCGGATCGTGTCGTACACCTGCCACCGGATCGCGTTCGTCCTCGACCGCCCGGAGGCAACAACCCCCGCCGGAACGGTCATCGTGGTCCGCAGCACCGCGCAGCTCATCGCCCGCGAACTCGGCCGCGACTACCTCCCCGCCACCCGCGTCACCCAGACCGACACCAGCCTCGCCGCCTGACCCAACGACGAAGGCCACCGCCCCGAATTTGGGTGGTGGCCTTCAAGGTCACAGAGATTGCGCACGCGCAGCGTAGCCGAAACGCTCACCAGCCCGCCACCCCCACCACGACGCACAATGACTTCCGCGCCCCGCCCGCACGCAACGACCGAAGGAGACAGACATGGCCGGCATCTACGACGACGGCGCATGGAACGGATCGGCCCGCCCCGACTTCCCGCCCCAGGGCCAGCGCGACGCAATCGACGCGGCCCAGCCCGGCAACGACGGGATCTACGATGACGGAGGCGTCTACGGGCCCGATGGAGGCCCGGACGTCACCGACTGACGGTGAGGCGGCCGTGGCCCAACAGCCCGCACAGCAGGACCCGCTGACGGACGACCCAGTACCGTGCCTGCCCCGCCGATGGTGCCGCCGCTGCGGCGCCGTCCTACGCGACCCCGTCTCACGCCAGCGTCTCCTGGGCCCCGAGTGCGACCCCGAGCGCCGTGCTGGGCACCGGCGGCACGACGTCGACCAGGACCCGCTCCCCGGCCTGTAGCGGTCCACGGCATGGGAGTGGCCCCGCGCCGTGCGAAGGAACGCGGGGCCACGCGACAACCACCACCGAACGATCGGAGGGGCCACTGCGACCGTACGAGCCGACGAGCCGGCCAGCCCGCCGGGCGCCCGCGTCCGGGTGACGCTCAGACCGCGAACTCCCGCACCTCCGCCGCCGACAGCGGCTCCGCCTCGACCGCGCGCCGCAACTGCTCCATCGTCGCCGGAAGCGGCGACCACCCATACCGGCCGGCCATCACGAAGTTGAGCGCCGTCACCCCCTTCGCGTACGCCTGCCGCACCCCCTGCGGCCGCAGCGTCACCCCCGGCGGGCCGGCCTTCGACGCCCGCAGCGTCACCCACAGCGCGGACCGGCCGCCCTCCAGCGGCAGCGCCTCCACCACCTCACCGCGTACCTGCAGCCACCGGCGCAGCGCTACTCGGGCGCCGTCCCGCAGCGGGTACCACTCGACTTCCGGCAGAGGCTCCAGTTCGGCCATCGCCGCCAGAATCCGCTGCCGTACGGCCTCCGACCGCTGATGCAGCTGCCCCGACCGGATCGCCTGAACCGCCGACGGATGCACCTCGGCGAGCGCAGCGATCTCCTCCACGCGCCCCGGCGGAGCCTTCTGCGGGCGCCGCCGGACCCCCACCGCCCGCTCCCCGCCCGCGACATCGGCCAGGCGCAGCGCGGCGAGTTCGCCCGAGCGGCAACCCGAATCCAGCACCAGACCCACCATCGCCAGCAGCCGAGCGCGCTCCGCCCCCGACATGCCGATGCCGTCCCGCTCCAGCGGGCCCGCCGACGCCATGTCCGCCAACCCCCGGTACAGCGCGGCCCGGTCCCGCGCAGGCACCGTCTCCTTCAGCTCCGGCTGCTCCACCACCGGCAGCCACACCGCCTTCTCCGGCACGACCAGGCCGGCCAGGATCCCCAGGCAGTCCCGCACGATCCGCAACGTCGCCACCGGCAGCGGCTTCCCGACATCTTTCGCCAGGTGCCGAAGCTGCCCGGCCACGGCCAGGCGCCAGAACCGCTGCAGCACCAGGTGAGTGAACAGCTTGGCGGCGCTGCGGTCCGCCCAGTACGGCATCTCCTCCCGCCCCATCGCACGGTCGAACATCCCGACCAGCATCCACAACTGCCGGGCCCGCTCCGCCGGCACCTGCAACGGGACCCCGCCCGCCCCCGGCACCCGCGCGCGGCCGTCCCACCCCGCCCGGTCCCGCGGCGCGACCTCGTCCACCACCGCGGCGAGCTGACGCACCGACGCTGCGGCGTACGGACGGCTCACGACGCCCTCCGCTCTGCCTGCCGAGCGCGCTTCCGGAAGTGTTCCACGTTGAGCAGCAGGTGGATGCGGTCGTCGTCGTACGGCCAGCGGGCTACTCCGCCCTCCTGGTACAGGTGCATGTATGTGCGGCTGGCCTTGGTCGAGCCGACCTCGAGTGGTACCCCTCCGGCGGATACCTGGAAGCCCATGTTCACGGGGACGGTTCCGCACGTCATGACCAAACCCAGGCCACTGGAGCGGTTCGCCTCGATAGGAGTTGCCCACGAGACCCAGCCGTCGTAGTCCCCGCCGTGTTGGTCCATGTCGAGGTGCGCCTGGAACAGGCGATGCACACCGCCCAGCTTCCGGGCGTTCCCCTCCCGATCCGCGTCCGGGCCCGGCCCAGCACCCACCGAGACCTCAACGTGGGCGTACATGCCAGACATCAGACCGGCATGCACCTGAACGAAGGACGCCACCTGCTCCAGCGGCCAGTACCGCGGCAGCCTCTGAGCCTGGCCGATCCTCGCCACCAGCCGTGGGTCGTAGTCGCCCTGCTTGAAGCGTCGTCGCCACTCCGCCAGTACGGCCGCAGCCCCAGGGTTGCTCAGGAGGTCGTCCAGCGTGCCCTCGGCGATCTCCTCGTGCAGAGTCCGGGCGTTACTCATAGTCCGATTCCGATCAACGCGTTGTCCTCTTCGTCCCAGCGGTCGACGATCTGCATGTACCCGTGCAGCACGCTGCTGTTCGGCTTGTGCCCCGTGATCTGCGCGATGGCCTTCGGGTCCTTCCCAGCCCTGCGCGCCTCCGTCGCCATTCCGGAGCGCACCGAGTGCCCGGTGAACAGGACCGGGATCCTGGCGCGGGCGCCCGCGGCGGTGATGATGTCCCCGACTCGCTGCGGCGTCAGCCCCTTGGGCTGCACGGAACCGGTGGCATGGACCGAACGGAACGCGTGCCGGTCCGGATCTGCGATCTGCGCCCGCTCGACCCATGCCTGCCACGCGAGGACCGGGCACGTCAGAGGGTTCTCCCCGTACGGCACCGGCACCGTGCGCGGGTCCGTCTTGGAGACGCGGACGTCGACGAGGAGCCCGTTGCCATCCGGGTCCTCGGTGATGTTCCGCAGGCGCAGGCCCGCGAGTTCGGCGCGGCGCGCAGCGATGGCGAACCCGAGGAGCAGCATCGCGCGGTCGCGGACACCGAAGATGTCGTCGGAGCACTTCTCGACGATCTGGCGCAGCGCGTCGACGCGCATGGCCGGCGCCTTACCTCGGCCGCGGTCGGGCTCCTCGTTCTCAGCGGCCTGGCGCTTGTAGTCCTTCAGCAGCTCCCGGGCCGACCGCGTGGCCTCCGGGTCGACGACGAGGCCGAACCGCTGGCGCAGGGTGACCGAGACCCCGGCGAGCTTGCGGTCGATGGTGGTCGCGGCGCGGCGCTCCCGATTCCAGAGGACGTCGACGAACGCGCGCAGGGTGCCTCGGGTCGCCGCGGTGGGAGGGATCTGCAGCTGCTCGCAGAACGCGGTCCACGTCTTCCAGTCTGCGCGGTAGGCGAGGGTGGTGTTGTCGGGCCGGTGGTCCTGGGCGTGGGTGTCGGAGGCGGCGTCGAGGGCGGCCAGCCGCTGGCGGAGCTCGTCGTCGAACTCGGCTGGCAGCAGCGGCCCTTCGGTGGCCCGTGCGGGTGTGGGGAGGTGCTCGGCCATGGCTAGTTGGTGTGCGGGTCCGAGTAGGTGATCGCCCCGGCCGCGATGGCGCAGGGCCATGGGGTGCCGCCGCACGCCGTGCACGTTGGGTCGGTGCGATCGCTCGGGGCGTGCTCCGCCAGTTGCTGGCTGGCGATGCTCCGCACGGTGCGCTCGTCGCGGCTCATGCCCTTGTAGGTCTCGCCGCAACGGGCCACCGCGGCGTCGTACTTGATGAGGTGCTGCTGCGTTTCCTGGTTCACGATATGTGAGGTTATCGCGCATCAGACGCCATGATCCCCCCGACGCGGCATCCATCAGGGGGGAGTTGTCGAACAGTTCGATCATCGTTCCGTTACGGACGACTTCTGTGAGAGCGATCCTAAGCTCGACCGCCTCTGCGCCCGAAACTCACCGCCGCGCTCCACTCGAAGTCCGGGTGAGCGCGACGCGCGTGCAACTCCGACTCGGTCAGCCCATCCAGCTCGGCCTTCCGCGCGGCCCGAGCGATGTCCTCGGGCCACATCACCACCCCGCGATAGTCATCCCTGAGGAGCTGGCCGAGCGCCATCGCCGAGACAACCCTGTCCCGCTCGACGTCCTCGACCGCGACGTGGCCGGAGGGGAACTGAACGCCGTGCAGGATGCCGCCCGCCGAGAGGTGGAGTTGGAACGGGCGCGCTAGCGGTTCGGTCGTCATGAGCGGAGACTACTCGTGGTACTCCGTCAGCGATGCCCCCGAAGCAGAGCGCGGAAAGGGCATCGCTGGTGGTGTTACGCGCTGTGAACGAGCGTCGTCGTTGACCATCCCTGTACGTCGGTCACCCGTGCCCGCCAGAGGTTCAGCCGGATCTCGGTTCCTCCGGGGAAGACACGCGCGTCCCGCAGGTGGATGAAGTTCGGCTGCGGCACGTCCGGATCGTCGGGGACTTCTTCGTCCAGCGCCCCAAGCACCCCCAGCACCTTCTGAGCGTCCTCCCCTCCGGAGCTGGCGATGCCCTCCTTCCACGCCTTCAGCCAGGCATCGTGTCCGATCAGGCTTCCCGTCACCGTGGTACCACCGACCATCAACGTGATGCTGACCTCGTTCTGCTCGGACAGCGACATGATGTGCATCAGCGTCGTCAGGTACAGATCGCGGACGGGGTCCTTAGTCGGCGGAACATCGACTGCTTCGGTCATGGGGATTCCTTCCCGGCGCGCCGGGCGCGCCGATAGGCCGATGACCAGACAGTAGACGCAGGCACCGACAAGTCGCCCGAACAGCCCAGTGTTGTCGGCGTGTCGGTCGTGCACGCGGAGGTGAGCGGAGCGGTCGCGCAGCTTTCGGGCGAGCTTGATCCTGTTATTTGATGTGAAAAGTTATAGGACAGAATCCCTGGTCAGGCCGGTATCGACTCCCGGTACGCTGCGGCGATTCGGCGCGAGAGGTAGACGTGTCCGGCGTCGTTCGGGTGGACGGAGTCGCCGCCGATGTAGGCGGCCGCGTTGGCCGCCGTGATCCACGGCCCGTGCGTCGCGACGAGCGTGCCCGACGTGTCGTATACGGCGCCGGTGACCGGCGAGACGAAGCGGTACCCGGCGTTCGCGGCTGCGGTGCGCAGAGTGGCGTCGGTGTTCGTGATGCCCGAGGAGGGGCTGCCCGAGGGCGACCAGCAGCCGATGACGAGGACGTCGCAGTTCGGCAGACCCGTGCGGATCGCGCTGAGGAGCGCGGCCGCGGCGGTCGCGATGGCGGGCTGGGAGCCGGCGTTGTCGTTGTAGCCGCCCCAGACGATGAGCCGGTCCGGGTTCCAGGCGATGACGTCGGCGGTGAGCCGGTCGGCGAACGTGGCGTACGAGCCGGCGGTGATGTAGCCGGTGCCGCCGCGGCCCTGCTCCCAGGCGTCGGTGGAGCCGAGGAGGCGTGCGGCGCGGTGGAACCAGGTGCCCGCGCCGGCCCCGGTGTTCTGGGAGGAACCGTCGGTGATGGAGTCGGCAAGGACCATGAGCCGGCCGCCCTGCAGCGGGACCTGCCACATGGTGGCGGTGGGCGGGAGGTAGACGCCGCCGAAGGGGAACGTGGCGAAGTCGAGGCGGATCCGGCGGGGCACGGCGGAGCCCAGGTCGATCGTGATGAGGTGCCCCGACCCCGGGGTGGTGCCACCGCTGGACTGCATGAGGTCGGTGACCTTCCGGCCGTCGATCGTCAGCCGGAACATGGTGGCCGCGGAGATGTACTTCATGCGGACCTGGAAGATCGCGGCGTCGGTGCCGAACTCGACAGACCAGATGCCCTGCCCGGAGGCGTACGTGTTGGGGTACTTCGACGTCGGGAGGACGTAGTTGGTGTCCGGGCTCGAGGCGCCGATCTGGAAGCCGTCGGCGCCCGCGTATCGGTAGGGGCCGGTGACGTCGCTGCCGGTGAGCGCGACCCCGGCGGGGGCGTACTTGATGTACCCGCTGGTGGGGGTCGTGGTCTGCGCGGTAGAGATGCTCGGCGCGGTCCCGGCGTAGAGAGTCTCGGCGGTGACCGGGTCGGGGAGGTCGCGGCGGCGCCAGGCGCCGGGGATGCCGAGGCTGGTGGCGTCGGTGATCAGGCCGGTGGCCGCGAGCGCGGTCATCAGGTTGGTGAGGGCGGTGCCGTCGGAGCGGGAGCCGCTGACGCTCTGGCGCGCAACCGGGGTGGCCCCGTACAGGCCGAGGGTGTTGTCCGTGCCGTTCAGCACGTGGCGGACGGCCCCGGCGCTGCCCTCGACGCGGAGGACGGTGTTGATGAAGCGGGACAGGCCGGTCACGTTCAGGGCCGAGAGGAACGCGGTGCCGCCTTCGACGGCGGCGATCCGTGTGAGGAGGTCGTTCAGGTAGCCGTCGAGCGCTTCGCCGGATCCCTTCGGGTAGAACTGGCCGCCGGCCCAGGCCCGGTCGCCGTGCGGGTCGGCGGCCGCAGTGTGGGCGGTGTCCTTGCTGGTGGCGTCCGTGGCCGCTGCGGTGGTGGCTGCGGCCTGGGCGGCGTCGGCCTTGGCCTGCGCGCCGCTGGGGGTCTCGGCGCCGATCGCGGCAGCGGTGAGCGGGTCGGTCCCGCCGGAGGCGTGGCTGCTGGCGTGGGCCAGCGGGGGGCGGGCGTTGGTGGTGGAGGGGTCGTCGGAGGCGAGCGCGGTGGTGGGCCCGGTCCCGGCGGCGCCGAGCGGGGGCTGCGGCCCGGCCGGGCCGGTGTCACCCGTGTCGCCCTTCGCCCCGGGAGCCCCTGGGGCGCCGTTGCTGCCGTCGGCTCCGGCCGGTCCCTGCGCGCCCTGTTCGCCGCGGGGGCCGGGGACGGTGACGTAGTGGGAGCGGGTGGGGTCTGCCTGGTCGAGGGTGGCCATGTCGACCTCGGTCTGCGTGACGGACAGGCTCATGTAGAAGCGGCGCGGCCCCGCCCCGGCGATGTCGATGCTGACCAACCAGACCCACTCGGCCGGGTTCGCGCCAGGGATGTCGCACGCAAGAAGCCGTACGCCCGCCTGGCCGTTGGCGTCGACGAGGCGACCCTGGGTGTCGAATCGGTAGGTACCGCTGCCGGTGAAGGCGACGCCGACGGAGGGCACATTGATGACGGGGACGATGGGCGCGAAGGTGACCGTGCCCACGGCGGGCCCGCCGCCTGCGGGGCTGGCGGCTTCGTAGGTGACGAGGACGGTCGGCAGACCCTCGGGGAACGGCAACTGGGGCTCCAGGTCAGTAGCGGCGGCGTTCGGGGGCGAGGCCGAGGATGGTCAGGGCGGACTGGCGCTGCGGACTCGACGGAGGCTCCGGAGCGGACGTCGGGGTGCAGCTGTAGCGGGGCGCTGCGGGGTCGAAGCCGTCGACGGGAACGCAGGTGTAGGTGACGCCCTGCGGGTCGGTGTAGGTCCAGCCGGCCGGGGGCCGGCCGTCTTGACCGTCGGTCCCGTTGGTGCCGTCACGTCCGTCCTGGCCGTTCTGGCCCGGGGTGCCGTCCTGGCCGTCGACTCCGTCGATCCCGTCGCGTCCCGGAGCGCCGTCGGTACCGGGACGGCCGCTTGGGCCGGGCGACGGCGAGGGCGCGGGCTCTCCGGGGTCTCCCTTCTCGCCCACGTCGCCCTTGTCGCCCTTCGGGCCGGGGATCGGGACGGGAACAGCAGCCCGGTCGGGTAGGTCGTCGACCGCGGCGGTCGGGTCGGGGGCCACCGGTGTCTTGCCCTCGGACTCGAGCTGGGAGCGGAGTTTGCGGACGTCGGTGGCCAGGGTGGTGACGGCGTTGCCGCGGAGGTCGGCCTCGGTGGCAAGGTCGGCGGCCTTGCGGTCGGCGGTGTCGATGCGGGCCCAGAGGATGGCGGCAATCCCGAACAGGGCGACGAGCGCGCACAGGGTGGCGAGGCCGCGCCACCGGGCGGCCAGGAACCGCTGAGTGCGGCTCATCCGGGATCTCCTCCGAGTTGAACGATGATCAGGCGAAGACGGGCGATCTCCGCCTCGGCTGCGGCGCGGGCCGCTGACGATTCGGCGAGAGCGGCGTCCTTCGCGACGAGCGCGGCGTTCTTCTCGACGACCTCCTCCTTGAGGAGCGCTTTCTCCTCCTTGAGGCTGCTGCGCTCTTCCTGGAGCTCGTCGGTCAGAGTGCTCAGGCTGTTCAGGGACAGCTCCCCGCGCTTGCCCACGTAAGCCACCACTGCGGTGGCCATCACGCCGGCGAACGCCACCAGGGCGCCCACCAGCGTGAGGGTGGTCGGGTCCATTCACGGGGTCCAGTCCATGCGTGTGGGGGGTGAGGGTGCGCTCAGGCGCTCGTGTGGGTGCCCGAGGTGATCAGCGAGTCCTGGGCCTTGCCGGAGACTCCCGACGGCTTCCACAGGCCGAAGTGGGCGAGGACGCCGGTGGCGAAGGACACGAGAGCGAGGACGGCGGCGGTCCCGAGGTCGTAGTCGGGGCCAGGGTTGGCGTACTCGACGAGGAGGCCGTTGAGCGTCGACAGCGCGAGCAGCAGCACCGCCTTGGCGCCAGCGTGGGTGACGCGGGTCGTGACCAGGCCGACGAGGACCGGGAGTACGACGGAGATGAGCAGGCCGATCCAGTACGCGGTGTCGAGGTGCACGTTCACGAGGGGTTCCTCTCGAAAAAGGGGGTGGGGTGGGGCAGGGTCAGAGCTGCGTGGGGACCTTGAGGGCGTCCCACGACTTCTTGCCGGGCTTCCCGTCGGCGTCGTCCCCGGAGTAGCCGAGCTTGCGCTGCCACTTCGCGTACGAGGCCTTGTCCGCGTTGGTCCAGTGGTCGCCGGGGCCGACCGCGTACGCGGAGCAGCCGACGGCGACAAGGCGGCGGCCCATCGCGGTGATGATCGGGGAGCGCCGGCCGGGGCTGAAGAACGCGGCGCCCGGGAACGGCTCGTACGCCGGTGCGGGGGCCGGTGCCTTGCCGGGGACCTTCAGGCGCTGGCCGACGGCGAGGACGTTGGGGTTCTTCAGGCTGTTGAGGGAGACGAGCTTGGCCACGGTGGTGCCGTAGCGGGCCGCGATCCCGGAGAGGGTGTCGCCCGCGCGGACGGTGTACGTCGTGGTCGTGCTCGGCGTGGTGGTGCCGCCGCCCGGCTGCGGCGCGGGGGTGGTGCCGCCGGTGGTCGGCTTGCCGGGGACAATCGCGGTGTCGATGGCGCCGGGGTCCCAGTGGTTGTTGCCGGGGACCTGGCCATGGGCGTAGTGCCCGCCCTTCGTCTGCCAGGTGTGCCGGTCGCGCTTCGTCGCGGCGGCCGCCGTCGCCGGGGGCTTTCCCGCCGGCCACAGGTCGGGGACGCCGTGGGCGCGCCCGGCGGCGATGAGCTTGCGGAAGTTCGGCTTCTTCGCCGGGTCGAAGCCCTTCGTCCAAGGGGACGCGGCGCGGCCGAGCACCTCGGCCTGGATGTTGACCTTGCCCTCGCGGTTCGTGCGGCGGGCGCCGTCGTTCTTCAGCGCGCGGCCGGACTGGGTCAGCGGGCCGAACTGGCCGAGGAGATCGGAGACCGGGTCGTAGATGACCTGCGGCTCCGCGCCGACGCGGATCAGGTACGCGGCGACCGAGTAGAAGTACGACTTCCCGGCCGGCGATTCGGTGGTGTGCCAGGTGAAGCGGGGCGGGTTGCCGGGGGTGTCCATGGCGCCGCCGATGGACTGGTCCCCGAACCGGACGACGCCGTCGATGTAGGCCGGTCCGGACGCGCCGCGCGGCAGGGGAACGTACTCCTCCGTCCCGTCCTCCCCGACGGTCGCGGTCGCACTGTCAGAGAGGACTCCGCCCTTGGCGACTCCCCCCTTGGGGGCCGGGTCCGGCGGGTAGACGCGGTACTCGGGTGCGTCGGTGGGGACGTAGACGTCGAGGTCGCCGTCGTCGCGCAGCACCATGAAGGCGCCGTCGAGCCGCGGGTGTTCCTTCACCCACCGGTCGGTGTTCTTCAGGGCGGCGATGGCGCGGACTTCGTCGGCGTGGGCCTGGTCGACGGTGCCCAGGTAGGTGGTGGTGATGGCGAGAGTCGTGGGGTCGACGTGGTCGACCGCTACGTGGAAGGTGCTCACGGGGTGTCTCCGATTCGATCAAGGCGGTACATCAGAAATTGCAGGACATCCTTGTTGCTCTTGCTGGAATTGCACGAGGTGCAAACCGGAGCAAGGTTCTCCCAGTTCCCTACGCCGCCCCTTGTTACTGGCTTGACGTGGTCAATCGCGGTTGAACGTCCCCCGCAGTAGACGCACGGGTCGTTGCCGATCATCCGGGCGTACTTGATAGCCTCCGGGCCGCCCTTTTGGAATTCGACGATGTCCGGCCGGTTTGCCGCTCGCCAGGACCGCCGATAGGCATTGATCTTGTCTCGGTTCAGCTCGACGTACCTACGCCTAACTTCAGGCTTGTAAGGAGCGTTCCGACTGTTTTCGCGGTGACACTGGCCGCACCCCTTCGGCATCCCCTTGGAGTACCGGGTGGCGACTGCGGAGTCGTGGCCGCAGGACCACGACTCGCCAGCACGCGTCTTGACAGGCACATCAGCGGCTCGCCGTTTGGTGGCCTCGGCGTTGCGGTGGCAGGCGGCGCAGTCGTAGCGACCGGGGCGAAGGTTGTCAGCCTTGAGGTGCCCCTGAGGACAGAACTCGGAAGCACCCCGCTGACGCACGGGGATTCCTTGGGCTCGGCGGGCGCGCTCCTTACTTGCCCGCTTCTGCTCCTGCCGTTCAGGCGTGGATTCGATGAGCCTGGTGCACGCCTTACAGTTTGCGGAGAGCTTCGAAGTTCCGTCAGCGTAGGAACCCTTGCGGAAAAAGTCCCCTGCGTTGCTCTTGGGGAGACCGCATCGGGAACAATTCGCGGATCGAGGAGTAGGCATATCAAATCCTATCCAAGTCGCGGATAGCGAGTGGCTGAACTACGTCAATCTGGGGGCGCAGTTGCAGGTACGTGGAAAGGAGCATTCGACCTGACCCGTATTCACCCCAACTACTGCCCCAGCTATTTACGAACCGGAGCACGGTGCGCGCGGGGTTGAGGGCGCCGGTGGGGGTGTGGGCGACGTGTTCGAGGGCGGTGATGCACACCTCGTGGCCGCCTTCGAGGGGGCTGGCCGCCCAGGCCGTGTCGGCGTCGATGAAGCCGGCGGGGCCGGGTGTGGTGAAGGCCGTGTGCCAGGGCATGCCCATGAGCACCGGCCCGGTCTGCAGGGCGGCGCAGAGTTCTTCGGCGGTGGTGGCGTGGCGGTAGTTGGTGATGAGGCCGCGGTCGTGGAGGGCCTTGGCGACGCCGAGACCGGAGGATCCGACGTCCTGGGCGGGCCAGGTGTAGTCGTGCCAGCGGTCGCGGGCGGTGGCGTCGGCGTAGAGGCCGATGGCGTAGTGCTCGGCGGCGGCCGGGTCGGTCAGGCAGAGGCCGGCGGCCGCCGCGCGCTCCGGGGTGAGGAGGGTGGACAGGAGCGCGGTGGCGGCGTTGCCGGTGCAGGAGGCCAGGGCGTCGAGGTCCGTTTCGAGGCCGTAGGCCGTGGTGGTGTGGATGCCCTGGGCGATCAGGTTGCGCTGGTCGAGTACAGGGATGCGGGGCTCGAAGGCGGCGCGGTGCAGGGGGTGGCCGTCGTACAGCCGCCGGTGGGCAAGGCTGCGCGGGTCCAGGACCTGGTGGCGTCCCAGGTGGGGCTGGACCTCGTACGTGGTCACCTGCGGTGCGGGCATGGCCCGGCTGCTCCTGCACTTCCCCGCGCCCAGAGCTGGTGGGTCGTCTCGCACTCGGTGGTGCGTCCCTCGGGCGTTCGTGCAGAGGGGCGGAGGGTCGCCCTGTGATCAGCGTATGAGGTGGGGGGAGGATCGTTCCCCCCGCTGGGGCCGGGTCAGATGGCGCGGGCGAGGGGGTAGTCGGATGCCAGGCCGATGTCGCGGACCTCCAGCCAGGCCGGGTTGTTGGCGTTGGCGACCAACTGGACGTTGCCGGATCCGACGGTGCGCAGGACCGAGCCGATCAGGATGCCGGTGACGTCGGACCCGGTGGAGTTGACGACCCTCTGGCACATGTCCATCAGGACGTGCTGGTTGGCGACGGGGACGTGGTAGGCGTTGATGGAGTCGACGAGGGAGACGCCGCCGCCTCCGATGGAGCCCCTCCAGACCCGGGCCCGGACGATGTCGTTGGCGACCGAGGAGATGAGCAGGCCGTGGTAGTGGATCGCGTAGGCGCGGCCGGCCTCGAAGGTGATGGTGTCGGTGGTGATGGCCGCGATCTCTGTGGTGGTGGTCGTGGAGGTGCTGGTCTGGGTTCCCTCCCACGCCCGCAGACCCTTGCCTTGGTCGACGCCGTCGATGCGGACGCGTTCGGAGACCTCGAGGTCGCCGAAGGCCTGCGCCTTGGGGGTCTGGCCGCGTTCGGCGAGGAGGTTGAACACCATCTGGCTGTCGAGCGCGGAGTCGATCTCGCCGGTGTTCAGGGACAGCTGGGTGAAGGGGGTGGCGGCCTCGGGGGCGACGCTGTAGTCGATCGAGCTGGTGGTGTCGACCAGGCTGGGGGTGACGGGCTCGAACTCGAGCCGGCCGCCGTTGAGGAACGACGCGACCGGCTCGGGGAAGGAGAAGTTGCGGGTCCAGAAGCCGCCGAGGCCGCCGTCGGAGGTGAGGCGGATCTCGGCGACGAGGGTGCCGGCTTCGTCGAACAGTCGGTATCCGGCGGCGTCGATCTCGACGACGATGACGCCGTCGGCGTTGTAGATCGTGATGACGCCGTCCGGGGAGAGCACGATCCGCTCCCCGGTGGCGGCAGTGCGAAGGGTGGCGCCGGTGATGACCTTGCCGTCGATAGCGTCGGCGGCCAGCTTGGTGCCGGTGATGATGCCGTCGGCGACGTCGTCGGCGACGACGAGCGCGGGGGCTATCGGCCCGTTCTGCGCGGACGGCGCGGACGCGGTCCCCGAGGTGTTGCGGGTGACCAGGCGGACGTAGACGGGGGTGTCGGTGGTGATGACGACGACGGCGCCCTGCGGGGTCTCGATGGTGCCCATCAAGGTGGCGGCGATCGGGTCGAAGTCGGCGGTGGTGGAGGCGTGAACCTCGACCCGGGCGAAGTCGAGCGGGAGAACCTGGTCGTTGGTGAAGGTGCCGTCCCAGGCGGCCGCGACGCCGCCGAGGACGGAGGCGACGTAGGGGGCGGCCGGGGTGGGCGGGGTGGGGCCGTTGACGACGTTGACCGCGGTCGTGCCGTCGGGCTGCTGGCCGACGAGCGCACGCAGCGACCCTGAGCCGTCGCGGATGACGAGGGAGGTGTCGTCGATGGCGGCGGACGACAGGCGCGGGGCGCGCTCGAGCCGGTTCAGGCGGTTCTCGAGCTGGGTGAGGCGGGTTCCGAGGTCGGTCACAGGATTCCTCCGTACTGGAAGCTGTCGGCGGGTGCGAGGCGGATGGCGGCCTGGGGGCCGCCGGGGGCTTCGGGGTGGGTGGTCCAGCCGGTGATGCGGCACCAGCCGGTGAAGTCGGTCCAGGCGTTGTGGACGCGGACGGGTACGTCGTCGCCGACCTGCCAGGAGCCGAGCGGTGCGGCGCGGGTGTGGCGGACGGTGATCTCGGAGACGGTGCCGAGCTTCTGGCGGCGGGTGCGTTCGGCGGCCGCGCGGGTGGCGAGGACGTCGAGGGCCTTGATGTCGGGCAGGTCCAGGACGTGTTCCATGCGGAGCCGGCCGTCGCGGACCGCGCTGGTCTGGCGGCGCTTCGCGGAGCCGTCGCCCTGGCCGGAGGCGATGACGACCTGGGCGTAGTCGTCGCCGGCGAGGACGACTTCGGGGTCCTCGACGATGTTCACGCCGCTCGCGAACGCCAGGTCGGTGCGGCGGGCTCCGAGGCGCGGCCAGCCGATCCGGATCCGCTTCACCACGGCAGTCCGGGCGGTGTTCCAGTCGGTCGTGCAGGTGTAGTCGGGGGTGGCGTCGCCGTCCGCGAGCTCGTCGAACCGCTCCCCAAGGTTCGGCGACTCCCACGCGTTGAACTGGTACGGGTCGGCCGGGCTGCCGATGGTGGACGTGGACGTGGTGGTGTCGACGATGACGCCAAGGTCACCGTCAGCGACGGACTGGGCGTAGGCCCAGATGTCCCGCATGACCTTGGTCCGGTCGGCGTTCGTGTAGGGGCCGCGGGCGTTGAGCTGGCCGTGGAGGTCGTGGCGGCGGTGGAGGTAGGACGACCAGGACGCGGCCTCCAGGGCGAGGGTGTTGCCCTTGGTACGGAGGTCCCAGATCAGGCCGCCCCACGTGATCTGGTCGTCCTCCTCGACGTAGATGAACGTGGTGCCCGGGTCGACGAGGCGGGCGCTCTGGACGGCGAGCTTCGGGTCGAGGGTGCCGGTCAGGGTCCCGGGCCCGTTCAGATCCGGGCCGTACTCGAGCCTGGAGAGCGGCAGGTTGTGGGTGAGCCACTCCCCCGTCAGGGCGTGCTGGGTCAGGATCCGTCGGCTCACCGCGGGGCCTCGATGAACTCGATGTCGGCGAACAGAGTGGTGCTGCTGTCGACGCTGATGCGGCCGGCGTTCCCGGCCGCTCCGGCGGCCTGGGGGCGCAGGAGCTGGGTGGTGCCCCGGTAGGCGTCGGGGATGGTGAGGGTGTCGCCGCATTCGGTGGGGATCCGGCGGGTCCCGGTGCCCTGGTTGTCGTCGATGACGACGGGCTGGACGGTGAGGGAGGCACCGAAGGTGGCGCGGAAGCTCCCGAAGTAGTCGGCGGTGGTCAGGCGCATGCCGGAGCCGCGGACGTCGACGATGACCTGGCTAGCCCACGCGGGCACGGGCACGTTCCATCCGGCGGCGGTGGAGAAGTAGCTGTAGCTGGTCGAGGAGCCCAGCAGGGCCGACAGACTGGAGGGGGACTGCGGGGGCAGAAACAGACGCTGGCGGCGCGGGTTCGCGATCTGCCGAATGTCCGTGATCATCGCGTCGGTGATGGTCGCGGTCGACGACGGGATGTCGATCCGGGCCAGCGGGATCCCGGTGCGGCCGTCCGGGATCGCCGTCGCGGACGAGGACACGTTGGAGATGACCTGGAAGTAGGCGACCTCGTCGACCTCGGGATCGAGGGTGCCCTCGTACTCTGGGTCCTCCACCCGCAGGATCAGCATGTCGGAGCGGCCGACGCCGGCGGTCGGCGCGATGCTCACGTTGACGGCAGCGGTGGACGCGCAGGAGTAGGTGCCCTGGAACGCGGCGACGCGGCCGCGGACCAGACCGGACCCGGAGCCGACCTGTACGGCTCCTCCGGGTGTGCCGAGCTGGCTGACCTTGAAGTCGGTGCCGCGGGTGACGCCTTCCTGGTCGCGGGCAAGGTCGGACACCATCAGCCGGAATTGCTGTGCGGGGTGCTCGGCGCCGTCGATGAGGATCGGCCTGGGGAACAGGGACATGGCTCTCTCCTCAGAGGGCGGTGTATGCGTCGCGCCAGGTCAGGCGCAGACGTCCGGTGTTGGTGCCGTCGAACGCGGTCCAGCGCATCTCGGACTGGCCCGGTGGCAGGGAGAACTGGTCGATGCGGGATGCGGGGCTGAGGTAGGAGAGCGCGCTGCCGCCGTTCTCCCGGGTGATGGTGCGGAACCCGGGCCGGGTGTCGATCTCCACCCACTGCCCGGCGCTCAGGCTGAGGCTGGGCAGGGACAGGGTCCGGCCGGTGGGCACGTGGATCACGCTGATCTGCGTGCAGGGGCCCATGATCCGGATGACCGGCCAGGTGTCGGTCGTGCCCTCGTTGGTGACCCAGCCCGGCCGTTCAGCCGCGGTGATGCCGCTCTTGACGAAGATCGGTGCCACGACGGGGGCGGAGAACCCGCCGCCGGTCAGCCAGCCGAGGGGGATCTCGGTGACGGTCTCGGTGTCGGCGTACCAGAGCGGGTCGGTGGCGTCGAAGGCGACGTCGAGGGGGATGTAGCCGAACTTCGACTTCTCCATGGACGGCTCGAGGCGCCGCAGCCGGCCGTTGAGCCGCTTGACGGGTCGGCCGGGCCAGGCGATGCGCAGGGCCTGGGTGACGCCGGGGGCGAGGCGTACGGCCGCCTGGTGGGCGGTCTGCTGGAGGGTGGCGAGCATGTCGAGGGCGGCCGCCCGGTTCCCGGGGATGCGGATGGCGGCGTCGATCTGGACCTGGCGGGTGTCGTAGTAGTCGGGGCCGGGCCAGGTGCCGTCCAGGGAGGGCTGTTCGGCGTCGTTGCCGCGGATGGGTGGCTGGCCGAGGCCGGTGACGTCGATGACCTGGACGGTGGTGTCCTTGCCGATGAGGACTCCGGCGAGGTCGATCTGGCCGGTGGTCATTGCGAGGTCGCTCATGGGTAGGTCACGCCTCCTCGGCGGGCGCGGCGGGACTGGCGGGCGAACTCGGCGTGGATCTCTGCGGCGCTCGCGCCGGGCCGGACGGCGGTGATGGGGATGTTGAAGGTGTCGCCGCCGCGCTCCTTGACGACGACGACCTGCCGGGCGGACAGGTCGGTCAGGCCGACGCCCATCCGGCTGGCTGCCTCGCGAAGGACCGGGAGGGCGCTGGCGCGCTTGTTGGCGCCGAGCGGGATGAGGGCCTCTCCGCCGGTGTGGGGTTCGGCGAAGGTGACGGCGCCAGCGGTGGTGGAGTAGATCCCTTCGCGGATGCCGCCGTTGGCGTAGGAGAGGCCCTTGTTGGCGCGGGCAAGGTCGGCGAGGAACCGGTCGGCGCGGCTGCCGAGGGACTTCTTGATCTGCGCGGTGGCCTTGGTGGCGACGGTGATGATGTCGTCCTCGCCGAGCCCGGTGGTGGCGGCGACGTCGTGGATGCCGGTCTTGGACGTCTTCACGGCGGCGATGATCTGGATGAGGGTGGCGAGCTGCTCCTGGGTGAGCTGCTGGCCGTTGCTCTTCGCGGAGGTGTTCGCGGCGGCGGCCTTCTTGCTGTCCCGGGACGCCTCGTCGGCGAGCTTCATCGCGGCCTCGTCGCCCTGGGCGGCGAGCAGTGTCGCGAGGTCGCCGTAGCCCATGCTGGCGATCTTGGCGAGGTCCTCCTGGAACGCGGCGTCAGCCTTGTTGGCGGTGTTCAGCTGGGCGGTGAAGTCGGCGAGGGTGGCCTTGGCCAGCGGGCCGAGTTTGCGCAGGTTGGCGACGATCTCGTTGAACTGCTTCGTGGAGGCCTTCGCGAGCGTGTTGACCATGTCGGCGCCCGCCTCGCCCATGTCGCGGAGGATGCCGACGACGTCGCCGCCGCCACGCGCGGCGATCTTCGTGAGGCTGGACTCCCAGGCGTTGTTCGCGGCCACGGTGTTGCGCAGCGTCTTGGCCCAGTCGTTGAGGGAGAACTTGCCCTTGAAGCGGGCCTCGGCCGTGGCGGCGGCCTCGGTCGCGGTGGCGAGGGAGCGGCGGGCGGCGGCGACCTTCCGCTCGGCGGCGTCCTCCTGCGCCTGGGTGTGCTTGCGGCGGCGCAGCGCGCGGAGCTTGGCCTCGGCGTCGCGGAGCCGGTCCAGGGCGTCGGCGCGGGCGCGGATCTTCTTGTTGTAGTCCTCGCGGGAGATGGGCTGGTGGGCTTCGTCGTACGTGGACTGGACGTCGCCGGCGCCGCTGCGGACGCCGGTGGGGGTGTAGGAGAAGCCGCCGGTGGCGAAGGTGGTGATGCTGCCGTTGGCGTTCCAGCGGATGGCGTTCGGGTCGCCGCCGAGGCGCCGGACGGTCTCTTCGGTGATGGCGCGGGAGCGGGGCCGCTTGGAGGGGTGGAGGGGTACGTAGGCCTCTCCCCCGGTCTCGTCCTCCGCCCATACCCGCCAGGAGCCGGCGGGGGCGATCTGCGCGATGTGGTTCTCCCGCATGCCGCCGTTGGCGTAGTAGTCGACGACGGCGCCGGTCGCGCGGGCCTGGATCATGTCGGGGACGCCGTTGGCGTCGCGGTCGCTGCCGGTGGGCGACAGGTAGACGCCGATGCCGACCTGCTTGCCGTGGATGTTGTCGATCGCGTTCTGGATCCGCTGCGCGGCGGTGATCGGGCCGCTGGTGGGGACCGAGATGGTGACCGTCTTGTCCTTGGCGTTGTCCCGGATGGAGAAGCCGAGCGCCTCGAGCTGGCGGCGTGCCTCGCCGGTCGGGGCGGCCATGGTGATCGTCTTGCCCTTGGTCGCGGCGACCTTTGTCTGGATGGCCTGCAGCTCGGTGATCGCGGCCTGCGAGGGGGCGGTGATGTTCAGCTGCTTGCCGTTGGTGGCGGCGAGCTTGCCGATGAGGAGGTCGAGTTCCCGGCGGGCGCCGGACGTCGGAGCGGTGATCTTGTATTCGCGGGTGCCGGGGATCAGCTCGATCTGGTAGCCGATCTGCTCCAGCTCCCGCTTCGCCTCCTCGCCGAGGGCGTCGACCTTGATGGTCTTCTCCTTCGGCATCGCCGCGAACTCGGCCTGGACGGCGAGGAGCTCGGCGAGCGCGGTGTCGACGCCCTTGGTCTGCAGCAGGATGGACACCTGGCCGGGGATCAGGCCCATGGAGTCGGCCATCTTCGCCGCGGCCTCGTCACCGACGTTGTAGGCGTCGGCGACCTTCAGCGCGGCCTCGCGGCCCTTGTTCATCTCCCGCTGCGCGGCCTGGATCGCCTCCGGGACGCCCTGCCCTTGGGAGATGGCGAAGTCGTACGCGGCGACCGCAGCGGAGGCGCTGGAATCGGCGATCGTGTTGAACGTGTCGAACAGCGCCTGGCCGTTCTTGGTGACCGTGGAGATGGTGCCGTTCATACCGATGAGCTGCTCGCCGTAGCCGTCGGCCTTGTTGATCCCGGCGGCCATGGCGTCGTTCGCGCGGGTTACGGCCTCGTTCACGCGGGCCTGGGCGGCCTGCAGGGACACCGACCCGCCGGACAGCAGGTCGAGCGCCTCGCGCAGGGCGCGGGTGCGGGAGTCGGCGTCGGCGGTCTTGTCGGCGAGCGCGGACACGGACCGCTTCAGGAGGTCGTAGGCGGTGGTGTTCTTCCCGGCTTTCGCAACGCCCTGGGCGAAGGCCTCGGCGTCGGTCTGGGCCTTCTTGAAGTCGCCGGCCAGGCCCCCGATGCCGGTCCGCAGGTCGTCGGCGGCCCGGCCGGCGACGGTGAACGCCTCGGCGCCCGCACCGGTCTCGGGGTCGATGACCCACGTCTTCTGGGCCTGGGCGGCGGCGTTCAGCTTGCGCTGGAGCTCGTCGAGGCTCGTGCCCTGGTTGGTGTAGGCGTCGACGAGTTCGTTCATCGGGATCTTCGCGTCCCGGGCGACGTCGACGAGGCGGCGCTGCCCGTCGAGCGTCGTCTTGATCTTCGTGTCCATCAGGGTCTGCATGGCGATCTGGCGGACGTTCTCGTCGACCAGCCCGTTGGACTCGCGCAGCGCGGCGGACAGGCTCGCGATCTGCGCCTCGTGCTCGCGGGCGGCGGCCGCGGCCTTCTGCTGCCGGGCGGCGAGCAGGCCGAGGCCGACGACGGCGCCGGTGATGGCCAGCCCCCACGGGCCGCCGAGAGCACCCATCAGGCCGCCCATCGCGGAGCGCATACCGGTCCCGGCGGCGGCCGCGACGCCGCGGAGAGACCCGGCGAACCCGGTGGCCTGCGTGGAAGCGGTGCGGAAGCTGGAGGCCATCTGCCCGATGACGGGGACCCGGGTCTGCAGGACGGCGAACGCGGCCCCGTACCGGCCGATCGCGGCGCCGGACGTGGCGGCAAGAGCCTGCTGGACGCGCATCTGCTCGTTCAGGCCGCGGTAGGCGCCGGTGAGGCGTCCCCCGACCGTCCCGGCGAGGCTGGTGGCCATCGGGCCGACTCGGCCCATCAGGAGCATCGCGAACACGGCGGACTGCACCGGCCCGGGGAGCGCCCCGAAGGCGGAGACGAGGCCGCCAACCAGGTGGCCGATGGGGCCGAGGACGCCGGAGAGGGATTCGACGGCGCTCGCGGCGAGGTCGAGGACGAAGACGACAGTGTCGAGGGCGGTCGCGGCGCCGGAGGACTCGTCGGTGATGCCGCCGAGCGCGGCCAGGACCGGGGTGGCGCCGTCGGCGAGGTTCTCCAGGACGGTGAGGGCCATCCGGCCGGCGGTCATCAGGACGTGCAGCGCGGCCGCGACAACGTCGGTGGCGCCGTCCTTGAACGGGTCGAGCATCGCCTCGATGGCGTCTCCGATGCCGCCGAACTGCTGGCGCAGGTCTGCGGAGATGCCGGGGCCGAAGAGGGTCGCGAAGTCGTTGGCGTACTTGAAGAACTTCTCGATCTTCGGGGTGGCGTCGGAGAGCCCGGCGGTGATCGCGCGAGTCAGGTACTCGATGCCGGGCGCCGCGCCGTTGTAGATGGTCAGGCCGGTCTGGCGGGCCTGGGTCTTGAGCTGGAGCATGGCGCCCGCGAGGCCCTTGCCCTTGGCGGCGGCGATGTCGGAGGCGGCACCTGTGCGGGACACGGCCTGGATGAGCGCGTCGTAGGAGTCGACGCCCTGGTGCGCGAGCGCGATGGCGCCGGACATGGCGGGCTTCCCGAAGGCCTTGGCGACGGCTGCGGTGAAGTCCTTCTGCGTGAGGGTGTGCTCGGCCTCGGACAGCCGCTCAACCACATACCGCAGGCCCTTGAAGCGACCCTCCGCCGTCCAGGCCTCGATGCCGAGGTCGGCGAGGCCCTGCTTCATGAGCTTGGTCGGCTTGGCCAGGTTGGTGAAAATGCCGCGCAGGGTCGTACCGGCGGTCTGGCCGAGGATGCCGGCCTTGCCGAGCATGCCGACGCCAGTGGCGGCTTCCTGCATGGAGACGCCGAGGCCGTGGGCCACCGGGCCGGCGTACTTCATCGAGTAGTAGATGTCGATGATGTCGCCGGAGGCGGCGTTCGCGGTCGCGGCGAGGGTGTCGGCGGCGACGGATGCCTGGTCGGCGCCCATGCCGAACTGGTCCATCATGTCGCCGAGGTACCGGGCGGAGTCGGCGGCGTTGACCTGCGCGGCGGCGGCGAGTTGCAGGGACGCGCGGGTGGAGGAGATGGCCTGGTCGGTGCGAAATCCCGCCTTGGCGAGTTCGACCATGGACTCGGCTGCCTCGGTGGCGGTCGCGGCCGGGAGGCTCAGGTCGTTGCCGAGCTGGGCGGCGGTCGCCGCGGCGCGCTGCATCTGCACGGCGGTCGCGGTGGTGACGGCGCCGAAGGTGTTCATCGACTGCTGGTACTCGTTGCCCTGCTTGATCAGCTCGGCGCCGCCCATGACGAGCGCACCGCCGGACAGCAGGGCCGCGGTGCTCGTCAGGTGCTTCTGGAGGCGGCCGGTCTCGTCGGCGTACCGGCGCATCGCGATCACGCCGCGGTCGCCGACACGGCTGGTGTGGGTGGCGGCGCGCTGCGCGGCCGATGCCAGGCGCTGCAGGTCTCGTACGGCGCTGTCGATCTGGCCGGACATCCCGGCCAGGTCGCGGCCTGCTCGGCGGGAGTTGGAGCCGATCTCGTTCAGGTGCCGGTTGGTGTTGCGGGCGGCGTCGCCGTAGCGGGACAGGCGCAGCCCGGCGCGGGACGAGGCGTCGCCGAGGCGGTCGGCGTCCCGGGCGGCGTCGCGCGCGGCGCGGGCGAACGTGCCGAGCTGCCGGGCGGAGGCGGCGGCGTCGCGGCCGAGGCCGGCGACGTGGGTGCGGGCGCCGCGGGCGTCGGAGCCGAGGTTGCGGGCGTGGGTGGCGGCGTCGCGCAGCTCGCGGGCGAGGCTTGTGCCCGTGGCGCGCAGGTCGACCGACAGGTTCCAGTTCGCCACCGGCCCGCCCCTCCTTCGTTCTATTCGGTGTCGCGGGCGGCCCGGCGGGCGGCCCACTTCTGCTGCTCGATCTCGCGCTGGGCTTCCATCGCCGCGTGGACGGAGGCCGGGATCAGCGCGATCTTCTTGCCGTGCAGGTCGCCCCCGTCCTGCTGGAGTTCGTCCTGCTTCTCACCGATGACCTGGCAGCCGGTGCAGCGCTGCACGGTGACGGCGTAGGCGTCCTCGCCGCCTTCACCGCCGTGGTCCCAGTCGTCGTAGCGAGTGCCGCACTGCGGGCAGACGCTGCGCTGGTAGTCGCGGAAGGCGAGGGCCTTCTCCCGGTCCCGCGCCGTCCACACCCCGCTGCCGGCTCCTCGGAAGAGGGAGTGGGGGATGCCCCAGCGGTCGCACAGCTCGAGTTCGGCGCGGAACCGGTCATCGGTGATCAGCCTTTTCCCACGTCCGCGCGGGTCTCGTTCTGCACGCCCCACGCGGTGTTGAACAGCAGCGCGGCCTCGCCCTCGGCCCAGGTGTCGAGGAAGGTCCGGGCGTCGTCGACGGTCAGGCCGTCGAGCGAGGCGGCGGCGACCAGCTCCGGCGCGAGGGTGTCGATGTTGACCTCGAAGCCGTCCTCGGACTGCGCCTCGGTCGGCCGGTGCGCCTTCTTCAGAGCCTCGAACGCCGGGCGCGGCAGAGCCTCGAACCGCAGCACGATCGCCGCAGCGTCGAACGCGGCCTGCGCCTCGGCGACGTCCTGCTCGGCCACGGCGACCGCAACCTTCAAGTTGGCGTTGTCCGGGTCGTCGGCGGCCTCGCCCTTGATGCGACGCAGGGCGTAACGGGCTGCCTCCAGGTCGGCCTTCAGCTGCAGGTCGTCGCAGATCGTCATCTTCAGCGTGGGCCTCTGCCGGGCGAGGAGACGCTCGCGCGCGGACGGCGGGGCGGGTGCGGTCTTCGGGGTGCTGGGCATGGGGGTGGTCCTCCGTCAGGGGAAGGGGACCCGGCCGGGCGCCTTCGCGCCCCTTCCCGAACGCGTCGGGCCCGGCCGGGGACTGTGGGGGGGGGTGGACAGCGGGTGTCAGCCGCCGGGGGTGGTCGTGGTGACCGTGACCGCCGGGGACGTGCCGCCGGTGAGGCTCGCGGCGGAGGCGGTCATCTGCGGGACGTCCGTGCCGTCGTACTGGCCGCCGAACGTGACCGTGACCGCAGTACCGGGGTGCGGTCCGCCCGCACAGACGACGTCGCCCGGGACGATGTTCGACAGAGCCTCGAGCGCCGACTGAACGGCGGAGGCCGCGGCGTTGTAGGCGATGCCCGCGGTCGTCTGGCCGTCGAAGGTGAGGGTGTAGGTGCCGCCGGTCGGGGTGCCGGTGATGGTGACGGTCTGGACCTCGTCCGCGCCGGCGGCCGGGACGGCGACGTCGAGCGCGGGGGTGTCGGTGATGACGAACTTGGCCATCCACTTCGCGGCTTCGTTGTCGACGCTGATCGCGGAGGACTTGGAGGCGACGGTCACCGGGTAGACGTCCATGCTCTGGGAGCCGGGGATGTCGCCCTTGCGGAGGATGATGATGTAGCCGGTGGTGCCCTTGGCGAGCGCCGTCTCCAGGTCCTCGTCGGTGAGGTCCTCGTAGAACGTGAGGGTGGAGTCGGCGGCCTGGTCCTCGCCCTCGATCTTCGAGGTGAAGGTGGACTCGAGGTCGGGGGTGTCGATCGGCTGGTTCTCGAGGGTGAAGCCGTCGACGGCGGCGATGGCCTTCGTCAGCTTGGTGGCCCCGGACAGCTCGGATCGGGTGGCGATGTAGGCGGTGGAGGCGACGGTGGAAGCGAAGAGGATCTTCGTCTTTCCGCGCCGGTTGAACCTGGGCATGGTGTGAACCCCTTGAACGCGTGGTGGCTGTCTCGTCTCGGCCACGGGGTGGCGCGTCCGCGTAGGGGTCCGCCGCGGTGCGGTCATGCCTGCCGTAAGGGGGTCAGGCGGGAGTCAGGTCGAGCCTGAATCTCTGCACGAAATTCATGATGGCATCGGCGGGATCATTCGTTCCCCCCGGTTCGGAGTCGAGGCTGCGGGCCATGACGACCGCACCCGACACGCTGATCGGGTGCGTCCACTGGCCGGAGAGCCGGCTGCGGCCGAGGAACGCGGCCCGGGCCCTGTCCGCGAGCCACTCGGCCTGCTCGGCGCTGCCGCTGCTGCCGGGCTTGGTCGGGTCCGGCGCGGAGACCGAGTCGACCTGGAAGATGACGGTGAGGTCCTCGTTCAGGTCGGCCAGCGGCGGACCGGACAGGGTCGCGTCCAGGGCGTGAACGACGTAGTACCGGGTGCCGGGGTTCTGCGGCAGCCGGCCGCGCCCGACCGGCATGCCGGTGGCGGCGGTGAGCATGGCGAGGACGGCGTTGGTGACTTCCCGGCGCTCGATCATGTGAGGGCCTCCGCGACCGCGAGCCTCATCTGGGCATGCAGGGTGAGGGCGATGAAGTCGATGGCGGGCCCAACGTGCGGGAACGGCGGCTGGTTGTAGGAGCGGCCCAGGCTGTCCGTGCCGGTGAAGCCGAACTCCAGGCGGCGGCCCTGCGGGCGGTTCGTGCCGATGGTGCAGAACGCTCCGTACGGGATGCGGGTGGTGACGGCCTGCCAGGAGTTTCGGTAGTCGCCGGTGATGACGTTCGGCCCGGGCCGGCCGGAGGCGTTGCCGCTGATCCGGGCCCGGCCGAGCATGCCGGTGTGGGCCATGCCCTTGTAGATCGCGTTCGGCATGAGGTCGGCGGCGCGGTCGAGGCGCGCGGCCAGCTCGTCGGGGGTCACGACGCTGTCCCCCGGTTCTGGTCGAGCGGGGTGACCTTCACGGCCTGGACGGTGCCCGCGACGGTGACGTCGGTGCACATCCACGACCGGCCGAGCAGCCCGTCCTGCGCCGGGTTGTGGACGGCGGTGACGGTCACCTGGGCGTCCTTGGGGAAGTCCGGGGCCGCGAGGGGGGTGAAGAGGCGGTAGCGGGACTTCGTCTCCGGTGTCCAGGGCAGGTTGGCGTCGGTGATGGCGACCAGGTCGCCCTGCGTGGAGGCGGAGAGCACGGCGCCCGGGCCGTCGTAGAGCACGGTGCCGCTGGGGTACTCGAGCTCGCCGGTGTCCGGGTTGAAGACGGGCTCGCCGGTCGCGGGCAGGGTGACGCGGACGGTGTCGACGAGGAGGTTCGTGTCGATCCAGCGGACGACGCCGGCGAGCGCCGTGTCGAGGCCGGGCAGCGGCAGGGTCATGTGCGGCCCTCCGCCCAGTCGATGAGCTGCGCCAGCATGGCCTTGGTCAGCTCGTTCGAGGAGCCGTCGAGGTCGTCGCGGTTCAGCGCGGCCTCGTCGAGCGCGGCCGGGTTGATGCTGCGCAGGAAGTCGACGATCGTCGGACCGGGATCTGCTGCTTCTGCCACAACCACGCGCGCCATGCCCTCGAAGGCAACCTGGTGGTCGGGGCGAGGGAAGAGGATGACCTGCGGGGGCAGGCCTGCTCGGTGCTCGACGGTGTAGCCCGCGAGGGTCTCGGACATGTCGGAGCCGTCGAGGGAGACAGCAGCGCGCACGCCGTCGGTGGTGATGCGGATCTGGCGCATCGCGTCGGCGAAGGTCTGCTCGTTCACTCCGCGCCCTCCTCGTCGATCTGGTTGTCGGCCTCGGGGGCGCGTTCGGTGGCTGCGTCCAGCGGGCCGGCGAAGCCGATCGGAGGCTTCGGCTTGTCGTCCTGCGGCCCGGGCATCGAGTGGAACAGGCGGCGCACCGTCTTCTCCGCGGCCTTCAGGCCGGTGTTCTCGCCGCGGCGGGTGGACATCTGCACGGTGCGGGTGCCGTCGGTCATGTAGATCCGCATCAGAGGTCGGCTCCTGATTCCAGGTCGGGGGCGTTGTTCAGGTCAGGCCGGGGCGTCCAGGTGCGGATGCAGCCGAAGTGGGCCACGGGCCACATCTCCGCGTCCTCGGCAGACCGGATCGTCGCGGTGGCCCTGTCCAGGTCGTCATGCCCTGTAAATCCGCACTCGCGGCCATCAGTGCACTCGAACCACAAGGCCTCGAGGTCGACGCGTCCGTAGGTGAGGGCGGCGGTGTTGGTGACCGTGGTGGCCTGGGCTCCGAGGGCTGCGGTGGCCCAGGCCGTGACGGGGTGCTTGGCCTGGTTGCGGTAGACGACGGTCTCGAGGCCGTGGTCGTCGAGGAGCTGCTGCCGCTGGATACCGGGCAGGGTGCGGGCCTGGTCCTGCGCGGCCCGCACGAAGGCCTGCGCACGCCGGACGGCTTCCTGGATGCGGGCGATGAGGTCGGCGTAGAACTGCGCGGACAGCGCGGTGACGGCGGCCTGGTGGGGGTCGGTCCAGGCGAAGGGGCGGCGGGTGCGCTGGGTGCGGTGGAAGGTCCGCTCGATCGCGGCGAGCGCGCCGTCCCGGTAGAGGAGCGGGAGGTCCTGTGCGGCCCACTTCTCGGCGACGGCGCGGGCGGCGCGGTCGAAGGCGGCGACGGCGGTGAGAAAGGTCTGCAGGGTGCGGCGGAGGCGTTCGGTGGCGCCGCGTACCCGGTCGGCGCGTTGCTCCTCGAGGGCTCGGATGGTGGCCAGTTGCGCGCGGTGGAGTTCGCTCCACGCGGCTGCGAGGGCGAGCGCTGCGGGGGCAACAGCAGCGTCGCGCTCCTGGGCGGCCGCCTGCTGGGTGGGGGTGGTCATCGACGCGGTCGCTCGACGAGGCGGATGATGCCGATGGCGCTGGAGCCGGCGGCGCCGTCGCCGTCGGGGTCTTCCTCGTCGGGCGCCAGCGGCAGGCCGTCGTGGAGGGCGGCGAGCTGACGCTCGTAGGCCTTGATGTTCTCCGCGTAGGACACGGCGACGACGGAGGAGACGTTCACGGACGCCGGGCTGGTCCGCAGGGCGGCGAGGCGCTCGCTGACGATCTCGATGGCGACGGCGCGGGCTGTGCCGAGGCGGGTGTAGCGCTGCTCGAGGTCGATGAGGTCGGTGGTGGCGCCGAGCTGGGCGAGCAGCCAGGCGCGGATGGCCTCGGTCATCGGCTCCTCCAGGGGGTTGAGCGGGGTGGGAAGGGGTGGGCGAGGTACGGGCCCGGTCCGGCGCCCCCACCGGGGTCCAGGCCCGTACGTCGCTTACTGACCGCCGGTGCCCTCGGCGGCGGTCGCGGCCGGCTTGCGCGCGGCCGTCTTCTTGGCCGCCCGGGCGGCCGGCTTGGGCTCCTCGGCGGCGGCCGCTCCCTCTTCGGAGTGCGCGTCGCCGGGGGGCTCGTCCGGGTCGGTGTCACCGTCGCCGGATCCGGTGTCCGATCCGTCGCCAGAGGAGTCGCCTGAAGGGACCAGACCGTCGCCCTCCGGGTCCTTGCCCGTCTCGGACTTGCTGGCCGCGCGCAGGCGCGGGAGCTTGCCGTCGACCCAGGCGGCCGGGTTCGTCACCAGCGCGGCAAGCCTCGGCTCCGGCAGCGCGCCCGGGTCGAGTTCGACGGTCTGGTGAGTGTCCGGGTCCGCGACGAAGACGGTCGTCTTCAACTGCGCGCCCATGGTCACCACACCGTCGCAGCGATGTGGATGTCCGGGGTGTACATGACCGGCATCGCGGCCGCGGCGCCCTTCGTCCACACCTGGACCGGGTCGTCCTGGTAGCCGGAGGTGACGATGATGCCGGGCGCCTCCTCGCGGTCGATGGACGGGTTGCCGCCCGAGGAGAGGACCATGCCCTCGGCGGTGAGGCCGTACTGCGTCTCGCCCATCTGCCGGGCGTCCGGCGGCAGGAGGAAGAACATGTTCTCCGGCAGCACGCGGACGTCGGAGCCGCTCTCCAGCGGGATGGTGACGTCGTAGTCCACGATCGGCGGCAGGTTGTACCGGCCGCGGACGACGTTGACCTCGTTCGGGGCGAGGACGGCCGTGGGGATGGTGTTGGCGCTGTTCACCGAGCCGTAGTAGGCGGCGCGGTAGGAGTCGTTGCCCATGAGCAGCGCCATCGTCTTGTACGAGGTGAGCGCGCGGGTGGGCATCGGGGCGCCGGACTTGCGCAGGACCTCGATCCAGCGCATCTCGTCGCCGAGCATGTCGGCGGTCGGGTCCGTCCACGCGGTCGGCGCGGTCGGCATGTTCGCCGCCGGGACCTTGTGGTCGGCCTCCAGGGTCAGGCCGTTCTCGCCGGTGAGGGTGAACTTGCCGTCGATGAGGAGGTCGCCGGCCGCGAGCTCCATGCGGTGCTTGATGGACTCCACGTGCGCGGCGGCGTCCTGGTAGATGGAGTCGACCAGGTCCTGGGAGTCCATGCCGCGCTGGACGTTCTCCAGGATGGTCTCGAGCTCGCCGATGATGTACTTCTGGCCGAGCGGGAGGAGCTTGCCCTCGGTCGCCCAGCGCTCGATCTTCCGGGTGGCGACGCGGGTCTGGGCGTCCCACGCGCGGTACGTCGCGGCCGCGACCCGGCGGCGGGAGCCGCGGGTCTGCCACTTCACCGATTGCACGGTCCGCTCGGGGATGACGGACTGGGTGAGGAGGTAGTCGGCCGGGGTCTGGATCTCGCGTACGAACGCGTTGATCTCGGTCGGGTTGATGTCCCGCAGGAGGACCTCAAGCATGTCGTTAGCCATGGGGGGTCCCCTCTCAGACCTTGTAGACGAACTGGGTGTTGGAGCCGGCCGGCATGTCGGTCGGGTCGAAGGCGACCGGCAGCTTGGACGGGTCGATCTGGCCGTGGACCATCAGCGGCGCGCCGGCCTTCGTGGAACCGGGGTAGAACGACACCTCCGTGAAGAGGAACCCGGCGAAGATCTGCGAGCCGTCGGAGGCGGTGGCGGTGTCGCCTCCGGTCGTGGTGGCGATGGTGATGTCCGGGCTGGTGCCGCCGGTGAACGACTCGGTGGTCGTCGGCGCGGCGACGTTCTCGCCGAGCTGGGCGCCGCCCCAGGTGAGCGTCCAGGGTCCGCCTGCGGCGCCGGTGACGACGACGTCGCCGGGCGCGATGTTGGACAGGGCCTCGAGCGCGGCTTGGACCTGCGCGGCGGTCGCGTTGTAGGCGAGGGCGGCGGTGGTCTGCCCGTTCCAGGTGATGGTGAAGGTGCCGCCGGTCGGGGCGCCGGTCACGGTGAGGGTCTGGACCTCGTTGGTGACGGCCGCGTACGGGGCGTACAGCCCGGAGGCGGTGATCTTGCCGAGGGGGATGCCGGACTTCAGCTTCCGCTCGGGCTGGTATGCCGAGGCCGGGGTCCAGTGGAGGGACTCGGAGAACTTGGTGAGGTCGAGGGTGATGGTCTCGTTGGCCTCGATGCCGAGCATGCTCATCAGCCACGGGCGGCCGACGGACAGCGTCTCGTTGGTGGTGTACGGCTGGATGTCCACGCCGTGACCCCTTTCGCGTGAGCGCGGGATAGGTGCGGGCACCGGGTGTGGTGCCGTCCACGGGGGTCAGGGCGTGGTCCCTCGGGTGGTGCTGGTCTGACGGGATCAGGCGGCGTCCGGGCGGCGGAGCCCCATCTCCTCGGCGCGCTTGCGCGCGGCGGTCTTCACGGCGTCCTTGGTGCCGGCCGGGGTGCGTCCGGGCGGGCCTCCGGCGGGCCCGCCTCCGGGCGCGGGCGGCAGGGCCTGCGGGGCGGGGGCCTGCGGGGCGCCGAACAGGGCGGGGTGGCGGGTCTTCACGCGGGCGGCGGCCGCGGCGACGTCGGCGGCTTCGGCGTCCGGGGTGTCGCGGAGTTCGCGCTCCAGCAGGGCGAGGGCGTCCTGCAGGTTCGGGGAGGTGACCTGGCCCTGGTCGTCGGCGACGTCGAGGGCGCCGAGCCGGATCAGGGTCTGCTCGCGGACCAGGTTCCGCCGCTCGACGGCGAGCGCGGCCTGGGCCTGGTCGACCTGGGCGCGGTCGGCGGCGAGCTGCTGCTGGGCGCGTTCCTGCTCGGACAGGGCGTCCTGCTGCGCCTGGCGGGCGGCGGTGATGAAGGTCTTGGCGTCGTCGACGGAGCCGAAGCCGTGCTCGGTGGCGAAGTCCTCCAGGGCCTGGCGGGCACCGGCACGCCGTCCCTGGTCCTTCTCCTTGGTCGTCAGGGCGTTCAGGTCGTCCTGGCTCATGGTGACGGTCGGCGGAACCGGCGGGCCCGGCTTCGGCGCGGGAGGAGCGGCGGGCGGCTGGGCGTTCGGGTCGGGGTTGCCGCCGTCGTTGTAGAAGACGGCGAGGGCGGCGACACCCGCGTACGGGTGGGCCCAGGCCGGTGCGGCGGGGGCGGTGCGGGGCTGCGCGGGGCGACGCATGAGTGCCAGTCCTCCCAAGGACAGTTCAGGCCCCGCGCCTTGATCCAAGGACACCACAGGATTCGTCATTCGTTCCCCCCGCTCCCCCGCGCGGGGTCCTCGAGCGCCTTGTCGTCCTGGTTGGCGGGCGGGAGCTGGAGGGCAGGAGGGGCCGGGTCGGGTTCGATGTCGAGGCCGAGGTAGTCGCCTACGGCCTTGGTGGATCCGGTGGCGTCGGCGAGGAATCGGGCCTGCTCGAACTGGCGGGCCTGGATCTGGGTGATCTCCTGCTCGACGTCGCCGATGGCCCATCCGGACTCGTTCAGGGTGCGGACCGCGGTCTCGAGCGAGATGACGCCAGCCTCGTACGCGGTGGTGACCTGCTCGAGGACGGCGGCCTTGTCGGTCGGGGTGTAGGCGCCGAAGGAGAAGGCCGCGGGGAGCGGACGTACGCCGGCCCAGTCGGGGTGCTGGCCGACGATGTGGAGGCGCTGGGCGAACTTGAGCAGCAGCGCGTACTTGTGGGCTCGGGCCAGGCGCATGCCCATGACGAGCGAGTCGAGCGGGCCGAGGGACAGCTCCAGGGCGTACCCGGAAGGCACCTTGGAGGGGTCGGTCGTGCCGAGTGCGACCGCGGGGAGGCGGGCGATGTTCGCCGCGCGGTCGGCGAGGTCGTGGGCGTGGTTGCGGAGCTCGCCGAGCTGCGTGGAGGTGTCGAGGGCGTCCATGCGGCCGTTCTCGCCGAGTTCGAGGACAAGGCCGGGGGCGACGGACAGCTGGCTCTGGCGGCCGCTGGTGGGGCGCCCGGAGACGGAGATGATCGGGGAGCCGGTGGTGGCCGACGCCTTCGCCGAGTCGGTGTCGGTGCCGGAGATTTCGTCGAAGACCTGCATGACCTTGGCGAGGGACGACTGCCCCCAGTGCTCTTCGGCCGGGGGGACGGTGTTGGGGATGTGGATGAGCGGCACGAAGTCGATGAGCAGGTCGAGGTGGTCGAGGACTTCGCCGGCCGGGTTGGTGGAGAACTGCGCCTTGTCCAGGGGGAGGTCGTCGACGTCGACGTTGCCCTTGAGGTCGCCCAGTTCCCAGGTGGCGTCGGTGAGGTAGCAGGTGCGGTACGACGGGGTGTCGTTCCACGGGTACAGGCGGGAGATCGCGCCGGTGTCGTCGGCCTGGTCGCCGAGGCCGAGGAGCGGCGCGGGCGGGGTGTCGTCGGTGGGCGTGGTCATGAGCGTGGCGCGGACGGGCCGGCCGGTGCGGTCGACGCCCGATCCGGTGGCAGGGCGGATCCAGTCCAACTCGTAGGTGATGCGGCGCAGGCGGGCGGGCAGGCCGCGCTTCTTGTCCTCGGGGAGTTCCCAGGCGAGGTGGACGCGGTCGGGGTACTCGGAGCCGTCGCCGTCTTCGGGGAGGACGGGGAAGTAGAAGCCGGGGTCGTACGTACGGACGCGGACGCGCTGCTTGTCGGGGTCCCAGAAGAGGAGGTAGACGCCGTCGCCGAGGCTGACGGCCTTCCGCTCGGTCTGCAGGACCCGCATCGTGAGCAGCTCGTTCTCGGCCCAGTCCCGCAGCAGGCTCTGCACGCGCTCGGCGGCCGCTACGGTCGCGGCGGTCTCCTCGTCGGCTTCCGGGTCGGCGTCTGCGCCGGGGACGACGATGTGCTGCTCGCGGCCCATGACGTGGGCGACGATCGCCTCGACGAACATGGACGGGTCGCCGAACTCGCGGCGCTCCTTGGCGGCGTCGCCGTCTCGGACCTGGGTGAGTTCGGCGACCTGGTTGTTGTCGTATGCGGCGAGGAGCTTGTACGCGGCCAGGCGGCGCTCGTCGGCGGCTGGCACCCAGGAGGCGTGGGCCTCAGGGAACGCGCGGCGGTTCGGCATGCCGAGGTTGTCGCTGAAGACGGGCTTGTAGTTCAGCCAGCCCCACGCGTCGATGATGACGTCCTTGACGCCGCTGAACAGGCTCACGGGTACGCCTCCGCTGACAGGCCCCGCGCCATGTGATCAGGGTAGAGGCCGGTCGGGTAGGTGCTCCCCCGTGCTTCGGGTGTTGGGGCGGCCGCGCGGTCGCGGAGACGAGCGGAAAGGATCACCCGTTCGAGGGAACACTCAGCCCTGATATTCCGTACCGAATATGCCTGTTGGTCCCAAAGGAGAATTCCGTGGGGGCCGAAGTTGGTACTCGGCAGGCCGTAGACTTCCATTCGGACGTTCACCGCCCGATCTCCTGGTGAAACCCTCCGGGCCGCGCGCGCTGGAGGGGGTACATCCGCCTCCGGTGCACCCACCGGACAACGGAAACAGGAGGTACTGATGGGGAACGACGAGCCGGACTGGGGCTTCTGGTGCTTCGTCATCGCGCTTTTTGACTTGGCCGTCACAGCGATGAGGTAGCGGGGAGGCCCAGTCCGGCCCTTCCGCAAGAGGCCGTCTCCCACCCAGGGGGGCGGCTTCTTGTTTTCCACTTTCCGGTTTTCCGTGCGCCCTACGAACTAAGTACGCAGGCTTCGTGCGCAACTTCAATGTATCACCGGAATTTTAAAAAGCTGTCCGAAGGGCCATCGGATCACCTTCACAGACCCGATCGGGCCTCAGATCGCCATACAGGCCCCTTCCTGGCGTCGCCACGAACTCGCCTACCGTCGGCGGCTGTTCGTACGGAGCTTTCATGCTTCCCACACGCGGCTGGACAGCGATCTAACATGATCACCATTCGTGACTGGGCCCGGAATTTCCGGTTACCTCCGCCCTGCCAGTCGGTTGTCGCCGTACGAGCCGCTCGTGGTGGGCGCCGCAGCGGGGTCGGCGAGCTCGGTGAGGGCGTGGACTCCGGCGTCCATCCGGTCGGGCGAGTCCATGCCGGGGATCCAGGTGACGAGCTGGCCCTCGAAGCGGGGGTGCTCGCCAACGTGGTGGACGAGGCCCTGGGCGTACAGCTGGGCGATCGGCTCGGCGCGCAGGCGCTTGCCCTGCTTGGCGTGGACTTCGATGATCGCGGGCATGAGGCGGCCCTTCGTCTCACCCTGCTCGGCGAGTTCCTTCCAGGCCTGGGTGACGATCTGCTTGGCCATGTCGCCGCCGAAGTTGTCCTCGACGATGATCGCGTCGGCTTCGACGTCCAGGGCGAGGCGGCAGGCTTCGTGGCCCCAGGTGTCGGCGCCCATGCGGTCGGAGCGGTCGGCGACGACGTAGAGGTGGCCGTCGGTGGTGCGCCCGGCGGCGATGAGGCCGGTCTCGTCGTTGACGTCGTCAGCGCCGCCGGCGTGGTCGACGGCGACGACGATGCGGGAGAGGTCGACGCCGCGGAAGGCGACGGGGGTGATGCGGTTGTCGGTGATCCAGGGCCACTTCCAGACGCCGCCCTCCAGAGGGCGCGGTTTCTGCTGGTAGAGGGACCACCAGACGCGTTCGCCGACGGCCTTGCGGAACTTGGCGAGGGTGCGGCGGTTGAACCGCTTGGGCCACAGTGCGGCGCCGATCGGCCGGCCGAGGGGGTCGTCTTCGGAGTCGCAGATCGCGGGGAGGTCGAGGCGGATCCAGTCGTCTGCGTCCTGGCCTTCGAGGAGGCGTCCGGCGAGGTCCTGCTCGTGCCAGCGGGTCTGGATTACCAGGATGGAGCCGGTCGGTTCGAGGCGGGTGTTGATGACTGCGGTCCACCAGGACCAGAGGCGGCGGCGGAGGGTGGGGGATTCGGCGTCGGCGGCGTCCTTGATGGGGTCGTCGACGATGGCGAGGTGGGCGCCCTTGCCGGTGAGGCCTCCTCCGACACCGGCGGCGACGAGGCCACCGCGGAGCCGGTCGCCGGTCGCGGGGTCGGCAAGGTCGAACCGGGCGGCGGCCTGTGAGCCGGCGTGGAGGGCGAGGCCGATGCGAGGGCCGTAGGTCTTGATGGCGTCGCGGATCCAGCGGGAGTGCTCTTCGGCGAGGTCGGCGCCGTAGGAGGCGATCATGACGCGGTGGTCGGGGTGCCGTGCCAGGTACCACAGCGGCGCCCACCGCGCGGCACGCTGGGACTTACCGTGTCGCGGGGGCATGGTGATGAGTGCCTTGATCGACTCGCCGCGCGCCATGCGCTGGAACAGCTGGTCGATCAGGGCGAGGTGGGGGGCCTGCATCTCCATGCCGTCGGTGAGGGTGACGGCCATCGACCCCGGGGAGCGCTCCAGGGCGATCGCGTACTCGACCTCGGCGAGGGCGGAGCGCAGTTCGGGGCTGGCGCGGCGGGCGACGCGGCGCCGCTCGGCCCGGCGCAGCTTGCGGTAGGCGGCGATCAGCCGGAGCGTCTCCTCGGATTCGGAGACGACGTCGGGGTCGAGGTCAGGCCGAGTCGCCGTCGTCACCCTCGTCCTCGTCTTCGTCCTCGTACCGGAGGTCGTCGTCTTCGTCGTCGCCCTGGTCGTCGGGTTCGCCGGCCCGCTGGATGAGCTGGTTCAGTTCGGCGAGCTTCACGTGCTCGAGGCGGACGGCTCCCCCGCCAGGGCCGGACAGCTCGGCCTTCACGGGCATGTCGAGGCCGTTCAGCTTCGCGCGGCGGTCCATGAGGCGCAGGACGGTGTCGACGGCGCGCATGTCGAGCTCGTCGCCGACGTACTCGCCGTCCTTGTAGACGGGCCGCGTCTTGGTGGCGTGGGGCCATGCGGCTTCGAGGAGGGCGTCGAGTCGTTCGTTCTCCTGCTGCCGGTAGATGGAGGCCTCGGCGGCCTGGTCGTCGCGGCGTTGGGCGAGCGCGCGGATGAGGTCCTTGGTGGCGTGGCCGGCCGAGGAGTAGCCGAGGTCGAGGATCCGGTCGTCGTCGAAGGGAACACCCTTACGGCGCAGACGGATGAGCTGGGCGCGACGCTCGGCGATCTCGGCTTGTTCGGCCTTGGAGTGGGGCATGGCGGTGGGGCTCCCGCTGCTGGTCAGGCCCCGCGCCTTGTGGCCGATGATCCCCGATGTCGGTGGTTTCGTTCCCCCGGCTGGGGGTGGGTGGCATCCTGCGCGATATGAGACATGTGCGGAGGGTGGGGGCCGTCGCGGCGTGTGTGGCCGCGCTGGTGCTGGTGTCCGGGTGTGGCGGCGGCAGCGATGAGGGGAAGGCCAGCGGTACGCCGGCGGTGTCCGCGTCGCCTTCAGGGCCCGGTGTGTCGGAGGCGTTGGCCGCGTACGAGGCGGCGACCGCGCCCGGGTGTGTGACGGCGCCGGAGTGCCAGGACCTGATGACGAACAAGCTCGCGGCCGCGGCTGACCTGAAGTTGGCGATGATCGCGAAGGACCGGAACGCGTACGTGGAGCCGATCCGGCTGGTGAACCTGGCAGAGGAGCGGGCCGACCACTACGGGCGGGACAACCTGGGGGCGAAGGGCAACAGCCTCGCGGTGAACCAGCCGCTGCAGCAGATGGTGGCCTGGTTCCGCGAGCACGCGGGGGTCTGACGGTACGACACCGGCCCTGCCGCGCGGGGGGGCTGGCAGGGCCGGGGGTGGCGAGTGTGGCACAGCCTCGTCCGGGAGGGGCGCGGGGACACCAGGGCTCCCGGACGG
This sequence comes from Streptomyces sp. NPDC047981, assembly GCF_040653315.1. Classification (NCBI taxonomy): domain Bacteria; kingdom Bacillati; phylum Actinomycetota; class Actinomycetes; order Kitasatosporales; family Streptomycetaceae; genus Streptomyces; species Streptomyces sp. NPDC047981. Next base: position 87,120 of record NZ_JBEZNQ010000030.1, read on the forward strand.
GCCGTACAAGATTCATGCTGACGGATCAAATGCGGCTTGTCTGAGCCGCTATCCCCGTTGCTCGCCTTCCGGACTTGGGTCGCTTCAGTCCCTGCCCGGCGTTTGCTGCCGGATCTGCTGGAGGGCGCGGCGGAGCGGGCTGGTGTCGGCGGTGCGGTCGGGGTCGAGCCGGGCGACGAGGACGAGTGTCCCGTCGGGGAGCCGGGCCACGAGGGTGTCGGGGTCCGGCTCCGGGAGCGCGGGGCGGGGCATCGCGGGGTCGGGTTCCTACTCGGGCTGGTCGTCGGTCGTGGGTTCGGGGGTGGGGCCGAGGCCGTACCAGCCGCGGACTTCCTTGCCGTTCTCGGCCTGCCGGTGGATCTTCTTGGCCTTGGTCAGGCGGGAGAGCGCGTTGTCGAGGGTGGACGACTCGAGCCCGGTGATGTCCGCGATCTGATCCTTGTGGGCGTAGTTGATGTCCTCGGCGATCGGGTCGGTGTACTCCTCGAGGAACTGCAGGATCTTGTCCTCGGCTGTCCGGGGCTTCTTCGGCGGCGCGGAGACCGTGCCCATGTCGAAGATGGGCCCGGCGCCACCTTCGCCGTCGTCCTCCATGTCCTCGGGCAGGACGGAGTACCGGGCGAGCTCGTCGCGCTGGTCCCAGAACGGCCAGTCGGCGGGGTGGGCGATCTGGGTGGTGTCGATGTAGGCGCTGGCGTCCTCGAGGAGCCAGTTCCGCATCATCTCCGGGTGCGCGCCGGGGCTGGCGGCGAAGCCGAGGCCGAACGTCCGCACCGGGTCGTTCTCGGGCAGGTCGGCGTCGAAGACGAGCGCGCGGTCCTCGGTCCAGGCCGGGGGGATGTCGGCGGGGTTGCAGCCGGCGAAATTGTCGGGCAGGTCGATGAGCTGCTTCTGCTGGGAGTCGGAGCGCAGAAGGACGAGAGAGCCGCCGTAGAAGATGTTGTCGCGGATGGAGGCGTCGCCGCCGAACTGGGCCAACTGCATCAACTGGTTGGCGAGGATGACGGGCATGCCGAGGGAGCGGCCGAGGGTCGCGCCGGCGTTGATGATGAAGACGGCTTCCTTCTTGTGCTCGGCCTTCTCGCCGAGGAGCTTGCTGGCCTCGTCGAGGATGAGCGGCACCCAGGGGCGTTCGGGGCTGGGCTGGAAGTTCTTCTGCCCAAGGGCTGCGGACTCGGCGATGCGGTGCTGCAGGCCGTGGTACCAGACGCGGAGCGCGCCGATCGCGCCGTCGGGGCCGAGTCCGGAGTAGGCGGCCATCTTCTCGATCGCGGGGTTCGAGGAGCCCTTCGGGTCGGCGTTGATGATGGCGGAGCCGTTGACGTGGTGGGCGAGCGCGATGAGCTGAAGGGTGCCGCCCTTGCCGGATCCGGTGACGCCGGCAACGAGAACGTGCTGGGCGCCGAGCGCCGGGTCGTGGAGCTGCAGGCGGGCAGGGAACCCGGAGATGCCGCGCCCGATCTGGACGTAGCCGTTGGCGTTCGCCTTCAGGACGTGGGTGCCGGGGAAGATGGTGCCTTCCTCGAGGGGGTTGTGGTCCATCTTCCGTACGACGGCTTCGCGGGGGTTGAGGCGCGGCTCGTAGGAGATGAGCAGCGGGGTGGTGCGGAGGGCGCCGGCGAGGGAGGCGCGGTCGGGGTGGTCGAGCTTGTCGAGGGTGTCGTCGGCGACGACGACGGCGACCTGGCCGCCGGTGTTGGGGTCGTCCTGGACGTCGGCCAGGTACGTCCCGGCCATCAGGCCGCCCTTGCGGGCGACGTACTTGCCCCAGGCGCCGGCCAGGGTGCTCTCGTCGAGGGCGGGCGGCGGGGTGCGGTTGACGGTGAGGTGGAGCTGCCCGGCGTGGGCGCCGGGGGTGAGGTCGATCCAGGCGGCGTCGACCTTGTAGAGGCTGGAGATCGTGTCCTTCCTGACGGTGACGGCGCTGCCGGTGGGGGCGGTGATGGTGCCGGTCCACCGGTCCGGGGTGTGGGTGGTCAGGGTGAGTTCCTGGCCGCGGTTGACGCCGGTCTGGGGGTTGGAGACGTGCAGGTACCAGGCGTGGGCGATGAGCTGGGCGTCGCTGAGGGGGACGTGCGGCATGGCGGGCGTGTCTGCGGCGGCCGGGTGGGGCGGGTGGGTGGTGGTGCGGGGGCGGCGGAGGACGTTGCGGAGCTTGACGCCGGTGAGGACGACGGCTGTCCACCAGCCGAGGGAGACGATGCCGGGGATGGAGGGGAGGGTGGTGATGCCGGCCATGAGGGCGTCGGTGCCTTCGAGGCCGCCGAGGGTGCCCAGGCCGAGCGCCATGCCGGTGGTGAGGGTGGAGGCGAACAGGGGGGCGCGGTGGGCGCGGACGATGTCGGCGACGGGCAGGTAGTGGGCGAGGCCTGGGGGGAGCCGGTTCATGTAGTTGGCGGCGAGGAAGCCGGCGGTGCCGCCGTAGGCGAGGGTGGCGAGGAAGGCGGCGCTGCCGTCGAGGAGCGGGGAGAGAGCTCCGGCGGCGATGGGGGCGGCCGCGGTGATGATGCCGATGTTCCGTTCGGTGGTGGACGCGGTGGTGATCGTGGGGTTGGTGGACATGAGGGCTCCTTGGAGGCGGGGTGTCGTACGGGGGGGCGCTGGCGCCGCCCGGGTTGCCGGCCGGGCGGCGCCGGGCTGGGCTACTCCTGCTCGAACCAGGCGCGGTCGACGTCGTGGATGCCGGCGACGTTGGAGCGGGAGTACTGCTCCTGGATTCCGTCGTGGCTGGCGCGGGCCTGGGATGCGACGGCGGCCGCGGCCTTCGCGGTGGTGTCACCGGCCGAGGCGTAGGCGAGGGCCGCCTCGGAGACGCCGCGCATGATGCGCGCGAGGGCGTGGGTCTCGCCGACCGTGTACGGGTCGACGTTCATCGTGGCGATCATGTCGGCGACGCGTGCCGTGTCCTGGGCCTCCTCGTCGATCCAGGCGGCGTTCGCGCGGATCGACTCGGCGTTGCGGAGCACGTTCGTCTCCAGCTCGGCGACCGCCGCGCACAGCTGTCGGTAAGTCAGTTCAGGCATGGCGGTCAGCCCTCCTTGTAGAAGTCGCCCTCGGCGGGCTTGGTCAGGGGCGAGTCGACGACGGCCTGGTAGATCCCGCCGTAGCGGGTCTGCGCGTTGGCGTGGACGGCGCTGCAGGCGTCGGCGCCGCGGACGGCCCGCTTGCTGACGTCGCCGGCCAGCCCGGCCTGGGCGTTGGCGGCGTCCTGGAGCCGGGCCAGGGTGGCCAGGAGGTCCTCGCCGCCCTTGACGCCCTTCGCGGCCTCCAGGAGCCGGGTGATGGCTTCGGCCTGCTGGGTGGCGTGCGTCTCGAGGCCGCGGCTGCGCTCGGCGACCTGCTGCATCGTCTCCGTCTTGGCCTCGAGGCGGCGCTGGAACTTCTTCAGGGTGCGGACCTCGCCGCGCGCGAGGGCGGTCCGGTTGGCGCCGTCGCCGAGGTGCACGCTCGCGGCGTCCACGCCCGTGACGGGGATCGGGGTGGCCGGCGGGCGGGTCGGCTTGGGCGGGATGGTCTGGGTGGGCGGCACGGGGGTGTCCTTGTCTCGCTGCTGCTTGCGGGCGGCGTGCGCGGTGTCGAGCGCCGTCTTCTCCTGGCGGGCGGTGTCCTGGACGTCGGCCCAGCCGTCCTTCACGCCGTCGGCGTAGGCCTGGACGTGGGCGGCGGCCCGGGCGGCGCGGGCGCCGTCGCGGTATCCGGTCTCGCGCGAGCCGCGGGTTCCGAGCGGCCGCGTCGTCTCGGTGGTGCGGGGCTGCGAACGGTCCGTCCGGTCGTTCCGGGAGGGCCGCGTGGTGTTGGGGGTGCCGGGGTTCGTCTGCGCCGGGCTGGTGGGGCGGCGCTCCTGCCCGTCGGCGTCGGGGCGGTTCGTCCTGCGGCTGCTGGTGCTGGTCGCGCGCTGGTTGGGGTCCCGGTCGGTCTCGGGCGTGGTCCTGCGCTCGGGAGTGGCCCGACGTTCGGCGGTGGAGGTGTCGGGGGTGTTCTTCCGCGCTCGTGGGTCGCTGGTGCCGCGTCCCGCAGAGTTCCGTACGGGTGCGGGCCCGGGGGTGCGGGGTGTGGTCCCGCCCGCACCGCTGGCGCCGCTGGGGGCAGGGGTCCGGTTGCCAGGGGTCCGGCTGCCGCCGTCCTGCCCAGGAGTACGGGTGTTGTGCGGCCTGGGGCCCGGCTCGCGCCGAGTGCTGTTCGTCGTGGCGGGCGTCGGCGCTGCGGGCGTCCTCGGGGTCCGCTCGGCACGGGAAGAGCGCGGAGCGGGAGCGGGTGCCGGGGCGGGCGTACGGGACGCTCCTCCCCCGCCGTTGGACGTGTTCCTCGGCCCCGTCCTGGGCGCAGGCGCGGGGGTCTTCGGCGTCTTCGCCGGACGGTTCCCGCCGCCTCCGCCACCGCTTCCCGCCGTGTTCGGGCCGGGTACCGTTCGGTTCACGGTCACCGTGCGGGTCTCCCTCACCTGCTGCGCCGCGGCCCGGGCCTTTTCGACCTCGAGACGCTTTACACCGGCTCCCGCGCCTTTCCTCCACCGCTCCGCGCCGGCAAGAAGCCACGCCCGCATAACGCTTTCCTGCCTGCGGGAATTCGAGGTCGAATTCGGCGCATTCTCCGGGGTGTTGTCGTCGCCGTGGAACGAGGCGGAGGACACGCCGGCCACGCCCTGCTGCGTGCCCGGAGTGCCGGCGGCGGGGTCGAGGTTGAAGGTGGCCGGGGCCGGGCGGGCGGGTTCGACCGGGGCGAGCATGGAAGCCCACAGGCCGGGCTGGCCGTCCTGGTGGGGCCGGTCGTTGGGGTCGGGGACCGCTGCGGGCGCGGTGTCGGCCGCCATCGTGGATCTCCTTACTTCCTTCCTCTCACCGGCCCGGAGAGTCCTCGTTTCGGCTGTTGAGGGGCTCTCCGGGGCGGGAGGAGGAGGGATCGGGTCGGGAGGAAGAGGGTGGGAGTAAGTCAGGCCGGGTGGGGCTTGGTGGCCTTCCTCGCGCCCCACAGGGCGAGCGCGGCGAGGCTGCCGATGGCGAGGAGCGGGGTGCCGCTGATGGTGCCGTCTCCGCTCGTCTGGGGGCTGGTGGCGAGGGTGGAGGAGCCGGCGGTCTGCAGGTTCACGCCTGTGGTGTTCGCGGCGCCGTACTGGGCCTGGCAGTCGTCGATGACCTGACGGTAGGTCGGGGGTCCGTAGCCCTTCCCGATCAGGTTCTTGTTGTCGTCGATGCAGGAATTGACGGACGTCTGCCGGGCCTTTTCCTCGGCTTTCTGCGTGGCCTTTCCGGCCTCGTTCGCCCGGTTCGTTTCCTTCATTTCCTCCAGGCGTAGGGCCTGCGCTTTCAGGTCCAACTCCTTGGCGATGGTGGCGTCCTTGGCGGCCTGCGCCTCGTAGGACTGGTAGGCGATGAGGCTGCCGCCGGCGAGCACGGCGGCGCCGATACCGAGGGCGGCCTTCCCGCGCACGGTCAGGCCCGTCTTCGGGCCGTGCTGCGGGGCGCCGTAGGGGTTCGTGTCGTAGCCGTTGTGGTGGGCGGCGGCGGGCGCCTGGCCGAAGCCGCTCGTCTGGATGATCCGGTCGAACTCGTCGTTGGGCGGGGTGTTCACGGGGGTCACTCTCCGATCTGTCGGGCGTGGTCGGCGGTACGGGCGAGGAGGGCTCTGACGTGGGGAAACGTCCGTCCGGGGAGGTCGTTCCAGACGAAGAACTGCAGGTGGACCCCGGCGTGGGCGAGCACGGTGTGCATGTGCTCGACGGCTCGGGCGCGGGCGGCGGGGGTGACGTGGCCGGTGTCCTGCAGCAGCAGCTGCGCGCCGCCGATGCACATTCGGCCTGCGCGGTCGGTGCCGGTGGACTTGCACCAGCCGTACCGCTCGAGAACTCCGAGGGTGTGCAGGAGGTGCACCGACGGGGGCTGCGGGGCGGGCGCGTGCCACATGCCCCAGCCGGCCAGGAGGTTCTGGGCGGTGCGGGGCACGATCCGCTGGCTCCACGTCGGCAGGTCGGGGGGTGGGGGCGCGGCACCGGGCTGGCCGGGGCGGAGACTCCTGAGGGCTTCCTCGACGAGGTGCTGGGTGTCGGGGAGGGCGCGGGCGGTCGCCGCGGACGAGGGGGGCGTCCGCGGCTGGGTGTTGGTGCTCGGCATTTCGGGTTCCTTCGGGCTCAGGCGCTTCGGGTCTGGGACTTGGCGTAGAGGTTCTGGGCGGTGGAGAGGCGGTCGTAGGCGGTGGTCTGCTTCAGGTCGAAGTCCCGCATCACGTCCTCGAGGGACACGCACTTCGGGTCTCCGGCTTCGACGAGGCGGGCGAGGACCGCTTCGACTTCGGCCTGGCGCTTCGACCGCTGGCCGCCGATCGCGCGGGGAGCCGAAGTCGAACCTGAAGTGGAGTCCGAAGCGGTTTCGGGTCCGGGGCCCGAAGTGGAACCCGAACCTGAAGTGGGGCCACTTCGGGTTCCGGCTTCGGCCGCGATCCGCTGGGCGGTGCGCTGGGCGGCTTCCTCCCGGGCCCGCTGGGCGGCTTCGGCCTGCTCCTCGGCTTGCAGCCTGCGCGTTTCGGCTTCGGCCCGGCGGCGGTCGGTGGCCTGCTGAAGTCGCTTCAGTTCGGCTTCGGCTTCGGCCTGCTGCTGCTCGCGGGCGATGGCGGCGAGCTTCGCTTCGGTTTCGGCTACGAGGAGCCGGGCCGCTTCGGCTTCGGCGATCCGCTTCGCTTCGACTTCGATCCGCGCTGCTTCGGCTGCCGCTTCACTTCGGGCCTTCGCTTCGGCTTCGGCCGCTTCGGCTTCGGCCTTTTCGGTCCGGCGCTTCGCTTCGACTTCAGCCTTCCGGAGTTCGCCCTGGTGCTTCGCTTCGGCTTCGGCTTCGGACTTCGCCGTCTCCTCGGCGGTTCGCTTCGCTTCGGCTTCGGCCCGCCGCTTCGCCTCCTGGTACGGGAGGTCGATCGCGGCCTCGACGCTCATGCCGTCGCCGGCGAGGTCGAGGACGAGGAGCTGCTCGGCGGACGCCTTACGCCGCCAGCGGCGGCCGTGCTCCTTGCGGAGCTGCGCGCGGTAGATCCGGACCTCGCGCTCGAGGTCGATGACCGTCTCGTAGGAGCGGATGTTCCACATCCGCATCCGGCGCCAGATGACGAACGTGCCGTACGGGTTGAGGAGCCAGCGGGACATCGGCGGGGACTCGATGTGCTTGTCGGCGGTGATGTCGGCGATCCGCCCCACCGCGTGACGGGCGGCCTCGACGGCGATGACGAACAGGACGGGGATGACGGAGTGCATCCCGACGCCGAGCGGATCGGGCCACGCGGCGGCGGCGTTGAACGCGATCGTGGCGGCGGTCAGGCCCCAGGCGGTGTGCCGCAGGACGGGGTAGGGGATGCGGCGCCAGGTGAGGAGGAGGTCCAGGGCGAGGAAGGCGATGATGCCGGCGTCGACGGCGATCGGGAACGCGTGGGAGAAGCTGCCGAAGCCCTTGGCCTTGGCGAGCTGGGTGACGGCGGCGTAGGAGCCGATGAAGCCGAGCGTCGCGATGACGAGGACCGCGAAGGCGACGACGCCGATGAGGGTCTTCTGGGTGCGGGTGAGGGTGTCGGTGTGGGGGGTGGCCCCGGCGTTGGGCTGCCGGTTCCCCGGGGCGGGGTTCTGGGGCGGCGTGGCGCCGGCCGGGGTCGTGGTCACGGTGATCGGTGTCCTTCCGGGGCAGGGAGAGGGCGACGGTGAGGGTCAGGCGGCGGCCGGGAGGACCGTGGCCGCGACGGTCGTGGTGGGGGTCGGGAAGGGCGCGGGGGCGGGGAGGGCGGCGAGGCAGTCGTCGAGGTACTCGTCGATCTCGTCGGCGGACCAGCGCGCGGGGTCGCCGTGGGCGGCCCGGTACTCGGTCAGGGTCGGGATGGCCATGGGGTTCAGCTCCTGTCGGTGTCGGCGGTCCAGCCGGTGGGGGTGCGGCGGATGGTGACGGCCAGTCCGGTGATGCGGCCGGCGTGCGCGGTGACCGGGCCGGTCTGGTCGAGCTGGTTGAGGAGGTCGGCGATCTGGGCGGCGATCTGCTGGGCACGCTGTTCCCTGCGGTGGAGCTCGTCGGGGCTGCCGGTGTGCATCAGGACCTCCGGTCGAGGGGGTGGGGGTCCGGCCCGTTGTCGGCTCCCGGGCCGGACCCCCGCGGGGTGGGTGGTCAGAGGGTGTTCGGCTCGAACGAGAAGAAGAGGACGTTGGCGCGCTCCATCTGCGGGTTCCGGCGGACCATGTCGTCCTTGATCGCCA